>JBCBSN010000033.1:0-25797 GCA_039819225.1 Bacteroidota bacterium
CTAGGACGAGTTTGTCACTGGCATTATTCAAAAAAGTTTAGGATGAGAAATCTACTATCGCAATTTCATTTTCTTGGTATTACCTGTATGTTGCTATCATTAAGTATGGGTTTCCTATCGTTTAAGACCTTGGCTTTTGAAAACCATAATTTAGAGGAGGATCATTTCCTTGCCCTCATAGTCGGGGATAATCTGGTAGGAGGTTGGGAATATACCGCTACAGGTGCTCCGGACGGTTATGACAAGGGTTTTTTGATGATTGTGGGCGAGAGAGGTAATTATACCGTTAGGGTGCAGGTTGAAGCGGGGATTTTTATTGGAAAGAATATAACAGTTAAAAAGAACGTGATTACCTTTACTCTTGATATTGGGGGTAGCAACGTTTCACTAACACTTAAGGCAACCGGGAGTAGCATATCGGGTACAAGCCATTCCTCGTATGGTGAATATCCGATCAACGGAGTAAAAACACTTTCCCAGGGATAATGACCAATCTGTTGACCTTGTTTGCCCAGGATGAGTTAATTGTACAAGCCCCTCCCGATTACAGCTCCTTTCTCCGTCCTAAAAACCAATCGGCACAGCAATACGGGTTTTATCCCATCCCATAACCATATGGGCCCCACTGTCCACCTCCTTAAAGGCGATGGAAAAAGGTTCCAAAGATTGGCCGTCGCTTCCTGTAGGGACATCTATTCGGGTAACATCCATGCTTTCATCATAGGAATAGGCGCCCCATTGGTTCAGGTTTTTGTTCAGGATTATCGTCCATTGGCCGTTCCCCGGAATGGTAAAAAGAGCATAGGTGCCTGCGGTAATGTCCTTTCCACCAAAATTGACGTCTTTATAAAAAGTAATCTCAGGTGCTTCGTTGGCACCGGTGCGCCAGACCTTACCTGCCGGGGCAAGTTCTCCCAGAGAGCGTCCCTTTAATTGGGGACGACTATAAACCACGCGTATGGTTTTTTCTGAAACCCTATAGCTGGAGGGATAGGCCGCTATGTCCATTGGGCTTTTGTCCAGGCCATTAAACTTTTGGGCCAGTACCTCACCGGAAAAGGCAAGTGAAATGACCAATACAACAACGGAGAATACTCTTTTCATGTTCCTTGTAGTTTTAAGTATTTGTTGAACTCATACTATACAATCGTCAAAACTAGTCAGTAAACCTATCCAAGACCCCTAAAGAGAAGTTAAAATTAAGCGGACTTACAGAGTAATGGAATTTAGGTAAAATCGAAGCTGTATAATTATAATATGATATAATTAAATCAAATAATGGTAAATATTTAAATCAAAAATTAATTATAGGTTTATAATTATAAACTATATGTGCATATTTGCCTTTCATTTAAATAATATAATTATAATCAGCGGAATATGTGTGGAATTGTTTGTGCGTTCGATATAAAGCAAAGCAGTGAAGTCTTAAGGCCCCAGCTTCTGGAAATGTCAAAAAAGGTAAGGCACAGGGGGCCGGACTGGAGCGGGATTTACGCGGATGAAAAAGCCATTTTGGCCCATGAACGCCTAGCGATCGTGGATCCTGCCTCTGGGAAACAACCCTTGTACAGTGAAGACGGGACATTGGTATTGGCCGCTAATGGCGAGATTTATAACCATAGGGATTTGCGCAAACAATTTGAAGGCAGGTATGCTTTTAAGACCCAATCGGACTGCGAGGTTATTTTAGCCCTATATCAGGAAAAGGGGGCCGATTTTCTGGACGAGATGAACGGTATTTTCGGTTTTGCCATTTACGATGTAGAAAAGGACGAATATTTTGTGGCCCGGGACCATATGGGCATAATACCACTTTATATGGGATGGGACCAAAATGGTACGTTCTATGTGGCATCCGAACTGAAGGCATTGGAGGGTACATGCATAAAGATCGAGCTTTTTCCTCCGGGCCACTATTTGCACAGTGCTACTGGGGAACTAAAAAGATGGTACACAAGGGATTGGATGGATTACGATGCCGTTAAGGAGAATGAGACCAGTATAGCGGCGATAAAGGATGCCCTGGAGGCCGCCGTTCATCGGCAACTGATGTCGGACGTGCCCTATGGGGTACTGCTGTCCGGTGGTCTGGATTCCTCCGTGACCTCTGCCATAGCCAAGAAATATGCCCAAAAACGAATCGAGTCCGATGATACCAAGGAAGCATGGTGGCCTCAATTGCATTCCTTCTCCGTGGGATTGGAGGGTTCCCCGGATTTGGCGGCCGCAAAAAAAGTAGCTGATCATATTGGAACGGTGCACCATGAAATAAAGTTTACGATCCAGGAGGGACTGGATGCCATAAAGGACGTTATTTATAATCTGGAGACCTATGACATTACCACGGTAAGGGCCTCCACGCCCATGTATCTTATGGCCCGGGTCATAAAATCAATGGGAATCAAGATGGTGTTGTCCGGAGAGGGAGCGGATGAACTTTTTGGGGGCTACCTTTATTTTCATAAAGCGCCCGGGCCCAAGGATTTTCACGAGGAGACCGTTCGCAAACTGAACAAGCTTCACATGTATGATTGTCTTAGGGCCAACAAATCATTGGCCGCCTGGGGTATAGAGGGGCGCGTGCCCTTCCTGGACAAGGAGTTTATGGATGTGGCCATGCGCATTAACCCCAAGGACAAGATGATCAATGGGGAACGCATGGAAAAATGGGTGGTTCGCAAGGCCTTTGAGGACTATTTGCCAGAAAGTGTGGCCTGGCGCCAAAAGGAACAATTTTCGGATGGAGTGGGCTATAGCTGGATAGATACCTTAAAGGAACTAGTGGAAGAAGAGGTAACGGACCAACAATTGGCCAATGCCAAGTTCCGCTTCCCGTTGCAGACCCCTACCACCAAGGAGGAGTTTTACTATCGTTCCATTTTTGAAGGACATTTCCCCTCGGATGCCGCAGCGCTGTGTGTGCCTCAGGAACCTTCCGTGGCATGTAGTACAAAGATTGCCCTTGAGTGGGACGAAGCTTTTAAGAATATGAACGATCCCTCCGGTAGGGCAGTGGCCAAGGTTCATGAGGATGCCTATGAAAAGTAGTGGTAAAGAATTACCAAAGAATTACGGGAAAATGGGTCTTGAAATTATCATCAAGGCCCGTTTTGCATGGACTCCTTTCCCTTTAAAATCTTATGGACACCATTGATATACTTCAATAGCGGCCGCGATGGGGCTATGGTTTTTTCGGGCGGTTTGCCGAGGGGTAGTAAGGTTTGGGCCGCTTCCCGGGCAGGGCTGGGCCACGGAATCGGGAAACGCAATATTTTCCACAATTTTTGTTGATAACTTGAGTGCTTATAAAGTGGTAAAACACCAGATTTTATAGGCTATTCCGTATATTTGTAGGATTTCAAAAACTGAATCAGATCAGGCCTTCGAAAAAGTTGAATCCCACGTCTTTATTGGAACGTAGGTTGCCCGAAATTTAGGGTCGGGCACTGGTCGGTTACGTTGAGTTTTGATGAAATAAATTACATTTTTCAAACACTCTCTAAGAGATACAATCTTTTACCTTATGAGCGAAAACGAAAAGAAAAAGAACTATTCGGCGGACAGTATCCAGGCCTTGGAGGGGATGGAGCATGTGCGCATGCGTCCTTCCATGTATATTGGGGATGTGGGCACCCGTGGACTGCACCATTTGGTGTACGAAGTCGTGGACAACTCCATAGATGAGGCCATGGGTGGTTATTGCGATACTATAAGCGTTACTATAAACGGGGACAATTCCATAACGGTTAGGGATAACGGCCGGGGAATTCCGGTAGATCTTCATAAAAAAGAGGGAGTGTCCGCCTTGGAAGTGGTCATGACCAAGATCGGGGCAGGAGGAAAGTTCGACAAGGATTCCTATAAGGTTTCTGGTGGTCTTCACGGGGTAGGGGTCTCCGTAGTGAACGCACTTTCCAACCACTTAAAGGCAACCGTATACAGGGATGGCAAAATATGGGAACAGGAATATGAGAAGGGAAAGACCTTATATCCTGTAAAGAGTATTGGGGAGACCTCGGAAAGAGGTACCTTGGTGACCTTCCGTCCGGACGATAGTATCTTTACCCTGACTACCGAATACAGTTATGAGACCCTTTCCAACAGAATGCGGGAGCTTTCATATTTAAACAAGGGGGTTACCATTAACATTACGGATAAACGCGTTACGAATGAGAATGGCGAATATCTTTCCGAGACTTTCTATTCTGATGAGGGGCTGCCGGAATTTGTCCGGTTTTTGGATGACAATCGTGAGGCGCTGATCCAGAATGTCATTGCTATGGAGGGTGAGAAAAACAACATTCCCGTGGAAGTGGCCATGATTTACAACAACAGCTATACGGAGAATCTGCACTCCTACGTAAACAATATCAATACCCATGAGGGGGGTACCCATTTGTCCGGTTTTCGCAGAGGCCTTACCACTACCCTAAAGAAGTATGCGGATAGCTCCGGGATGTTGGACAAGTTGAAGTTTGAAGTTTCCGGTGACGATTTCCGGGAAGGGCTTACCGCCATAGTTTCCGTAAAAGTGGCGGAACCCCAGTTTGAAGGGCAGACCAAGACCAAATTGGGGAACCGGGAAGTTTCTTCGGCCGTATCCCAAGCCGTATCCGAAATGCTTACCAATTACTTGGAAGAACATCCGGAGGATGCCAAGGTAGTGGTACAAAAGGTAATATTGGCGGCCCAGGCCAGACACGCCGCGGCCAAGGCACGGGAAATGGTACAGCGAAAAAACCCTATGTCCGGGGGCGGATTGCCTGGCAAGCTTTCCGATTGTTCGGACCAGAATCCGGAAAACTGCGAACTTTTCCTAGTGGAGGGGGATTCAGCGGGAGGTACCGCCAAACAAGGCCGCGATCGTAATTTTCAGGCGATACTTCCTTTACGGGGGAAAATCCTGAATGTGGAAAAGGCCATGCAGCATAAAGTGTTCGAAAACGAGGAGATCAAGAATATTTATACGGCCCTTGGCGTCACCATTGGTACGGAAGAGGACAGCAAGGCCCTGAATCTGGAAAAGTTGAGGTATCACAAGGTTATTATTATGTGTGATGCCGATGTGGACGGAAGCCATATAGAAACCCTTATCCTTACCTTCTTTTTCCGTTATATGCGGGAGCTCATCGAGGCCGGTCATGTGTACATTGCCACCCCGCCATTGTACTTGGTAAAGAAGGGCAGCAAAAAACGATATGCCTGGAGCGATGCCGAACGGGATGGGATCGTGGAGAGTTTTAACGGGGGCGCTTCCATTCAGCGCTACAAAGGTCTTGGGGAGATGAATGCCGATCAGTTGGCGGATACCACCATGAAGCCTGAGTTTAGGACCTTACGCCAGGTAACCATAGATAACGCTACGGAATCCGATCGTATTTTCTCCATGCTTATGGGGGATGAAGTGCCTCCAAGGAGGGAGTTTATCGAGAAAAATGCCGTATATGCCAATATTGATGCATAAGAATCCGTATTTATACAACAAAAACCCTGACGGTATCGTCGGGGTTTTTTAATTTTAGTAAACCATAGGGCGGAAAATGGTATAAAAGTGAAAATCCCCCGGCCTGATCCGATTATGGTGAAAAATGGAATCTTCACAAAAATTGGGTGTTATGAAAAAAATAATTTCCTTGGCATTTACCGTATTTGCCCTTCAAGCAGCAATGGCACAAACCGATATCGGTGATCTGTTCTCCGCAGGCCTCGAAGATGCGGAACGCTTTACCAATGATTACCTTGCACCGGCTACCCAGGGTGCCATGCACGGTATTTCCAATGGCTGGTACAATTCAGGAGAGGCAAAACCTCTGGGCGGTTTTGAGATTTCTATTATTGGAAACATGTCCTCATTTAATAATAAGGAGGATAAAAAAGCCTTCACCCTGGATACGGCAAACTATGAAAACCTTCAATTTGTGGACGGCAGTGCATCAAAATTGGTATCATCGGCTTTGGGAGATCTCGAGGGAATCCGTGTTTTTGTAGAGGGAGAGGTAGCCCCGGGTATTACGGAACGTGCCGAGTTCGAGCTGCCTTCTGGCCTTGCTTCGGAAGATATTAATTTTATCCCTTCGGCCTTTCTACAAGCTAGTATTGGGGTGTTCAAGGGAACCGAAATAAAGGCCCGTTTTTTACCAAAGATCAATACCGATGATGTTGCCATAGGTTTGTACGGGGTGGGTATCCAACATGAATTCACAAAACATTTGCCGGCAGGAAAGCTATTTCCCGTGGCCATTTCGGGTGTTATAGGATACACCCATTTGGACGGCACTTATGATTTTACCAATACCCAGATCGTGGACGGGGACAACCAAAGAATTGATGTTGCCATGAATACCTGGGTTTTCCAAGCGGTGGCATCCACAAAATTGCCCGTCATTAATTTTTATGGCGGCATCGGTTATATGACGGGAAAATCCACAACGGATGTTCTGGGTACCTATAATGTACAATCCGGCCCCTTGGTCAACGAGACCTATGTTGATCCTTTTTCCCTGGAGAGCAGTACAAGTGGTGTTAGGACTAATCTAGGTGCAAAACTGAAATTGGGATTCTTTCGGCTTAATGTGGATTACACCCTTGCCGAGTTCAATAATCTTTCCGTGGGCCTTAACTTTGGATTTAGATAGGACCATTGACTTTCAAGATATTGATTTTTGGCCAGTAGGGTTTTTGGACGTGCCCTAAGGCGGTAACAAGGAAAACGATGTCTTTCCGTAGCGGTGTCGCAATATTGATCGGCCGTTATTCCCGTATGGCAAAGGGTGTCCCATTGGTGTTTTCCAATAGGCTCATCTCGGTAGTTTCCTTTAGGATTACATTGTCTTCGGGTCGCGTGAGCTCGGGATAGGTCAAGGTATACAGGCCATCTTCGGAATCCCATTTAAAATCCATTTTAACGGTAATGGTACTTTTTTCAATGCGGTGGTACCTTCCAAGATAGGCATCATTAAAAATCCATTCCTCCTTTACGGAAGCCTTGCTGGTGTTGCCCTGTGAATCTTTGGAAACGTTAATCCAAATTCCGATAACGGGATCATTGTTCTCCTCTATATGGGAACAATTACTTGTAGAGATTATGGCAATAATGGCCACAAAGGAGAATAGCCTTTTCATTTGTAGGTTTTTTCGTAAGAATGGGCAATTGTATAACGCGAAATAGCGATGTACTATTGTTAAAATTCGATGTACGGCACTAAATGGCCATTTTCTTCGCTAAAAAGCTCTTTTTTTTAACAGATGGTCGATTTCCCGATCGGAAAAGTTTAAAAGCGTATTACTTAACAAAAGAATAGGGGATTCCCGCCATTAGGCATTACCGGAATTAGTGTACAGCGTAGATTTAGGAACAAGGATAATTTCTTGAAATATCAAATACCCCCAGCCTTACTTAAATTCTATGTCAAACTGATTTTTGTCATTTTTTTTAGCCCTAGTATCCTTACTTTTGCAGGACTAAAATGAAAACCTAAATTATACACATATGAAAGTAACCGTAGTAGGTGCAGGAGCCGTTGGTGCTAGTTGTGCCGAGTATATTGCCATTAAGGATTTCGCATCCGAAGTAGTTTTATTGGACATAAAGGAAGGCTATGCCGAAGGCAAGGCCATGGACTTGATGCAGACCGCTTCCCTAAATGGTTTTGATACCAAGATTACTGGGATTACCAATGATTACTCAAAGACTGCGGGTAGTGATATTGCCGTAATTACCTCCGGGGTGCCCAGAAAGCCTGGAATGACCCGTGAAGAGTTGATCGGCATCAATGCGGGAATCGTGAAAACGGTCTCGTCAAGTCTATTGGAGCATTCGCCCAATGCCATCCTAATTGTGGTTAGTAATCCAATGGACACTATGACCTATCTGGTGCACAAGAGTACCGAAATTCCGAAGAATAGGATTATAGGTATGGGCGGCGCATTGGACAGTGCTCGTTTTAAATATCGTTTGGCGGAGGCCATGGAAGCCCCTATTTCCGATATTGATGGTATGGTCATAGGAGGCCATAGCGACACGGGAATGGTGCCCTTGTCCTCGCACGCCACAAGGAACAGCATAAATGTAACCGAATATTTGTCCGAGGACAGATTGGCCAAGGTGGTAGAGGATACCAAAGTGGGCGGAGCGACTTTGACCAAGCTTTTGGGCACCAGTGCCTGGTATGCCCCGGGAGCGGCCGTTTCCGCTTTGGTGCAGGCCATAGCTTGCGATACCAAGAAAATGTTCCCGTGCTCCACGTATTTGGAAGGTGAGTACGGTCTTGAGGATATTTGTATCGGGGTGCCTGTAATTTTGGGCAAAGGGGGTATCGAAAAAATTGTGGAAGTACCTTTAAGTGATGCTGAAAAGACTAAAATGAAGGATAGTGCTGCCGGAGTTTCCAAGACCAACGGCCTATTGGAGGTATAGCTTTAGAAGGCCTAATGGCTGTAAACGTCCCTTTCCCAGCTTAGGAAAGGGACGTTTTTCTTTGGGCATATCTTTAATTTCAGGGCCATCACCCCCTAGGTAATCTGGTACACGGCCGTAATAATACCGTAACCCATTTCGTTCTTTAACATTACTCGTAAATATATTGCCATTTCTTAGGGTAAATCATATATTTGCACGCTATTATCAAGAGCATTCACAAAATAGGTAATCAATGCAAAATAAAGGACTTATAAAGCTTTTTGCTTTATTGTTTGGGTTGGTGAGCGTCTACCAATTATCCTATACCTTCATAACGGGAAAGGTTGAAAAAGAGGCGGAGGTCTTTGCCGCCAATAAAATATCCGAGACGGTAGAGGACTATATTCCCATGCGCGAAATGGAGGAAGCCAAGTATTTGGATTCCATAGGTAGCGATCCCATCTTGGGCTATACTTCCTATAACGACGCTAAAAAGAAAGAGCTTAACAAAGGACTGGATTTGAAGGGAGGTATCAATGTTACTTTACAGATTTCCGTGAAGGATATCTTAAAAGGATTGGCGAACAATACAAAGAGTCCGGTCTTCAACAAGGCCCTGGCCGATGCGGATGCCGCTTCCAAGAACAGCAACGACACCTATCTGGATCTTTTCTTTGATGCGTTCGATAAGATTAAGGGCGATACCCAATTGGCATCTCCCGAGATCTTCGCGAATAAAGGGCTTAGTGATGAGATTAATTTCCAAATGTCGGACGATGCGGTAAAACCCATTATCCGTAGGAAGATAGATGAGTCCATAGTTTCTGCTTTTGAGGTGCTCCGCGAGCGGATCGATGGCTTTGGGGTTACCCAGCCCAACATTCAACGAGAAGGAAATTCAGGCCGTATATTGGTAGAATTGCCAGGGGCCAAGGACATTGCCAGGGCACAAGACCTGTTGTCCAGTACGGCACAATTGGAATTTTGGGAAACCTATAGTCCCAGCAATCAGAACATATCCCAGTTTTTTGTTTCGGCCAATGAGCGGCTTAAGGCATTGGTGGATACCGTTGCCGTTGAAGAACCGGTAAAACCGGAATCCGAACTGGATTCCCTGCTTTCCGATGTTACCCAAGATTCCCTGGATATTGCGAGCCAGGTAAATCCCTTGTTTGATCTTATTGCGGGCCCTGGCGGTGGATATGCCATCGCCAAGGTAGCCATTAAGGATACGGCGCAGTTTGGCGGTTATTTGCGTATGCCGGAGATTCGGCGTTTGTTGCCTTCGGAAATACGTTTTGCGAAATTTTTATGGGAGCGACCATCCACGGAGGATGTTGAATTGGTAGATCTTTATGCCTTAAAATCCAATAGGGATGCGGTGCCCAGGATAAGTGGCGATGTGGTGAGCGATGCCAGGGATGATTTTGACCAGTTTGGTAAACCTGCAGTCTCCATGACCATGAATACCAAAGGGGCGAAGGAATGGGAAAAACTGACCGGGGATGCCTTTAACAACCAGACCGGAATAGCAATTGTCCTGGACAATAAGGTTTATACGGCTCCCGGGGTTTCGTCAGGGCCTATCTCCGGGGGGCGTTCGGAAATTACGGGAACCTTTACGGTAAATGAAACCAAAGATATTGCCAATGTACTCAGGGCAGGTAAGTTACCGGCATCTGCGGAAATTATTCAATCCGAGGTGGTGGGGCCATCTTTAGGCCAGGAGGCCATAGATAGTGGATTCATGTCCTTCATGATCGCAATGGCGATAGTATTGGTTTGGATGGTTTTCTATTACGGCAAGGCGGGGATTTTTGCGGATATTGCCCTGTTGTTGAACATAGTGCTCATTTTTGGGGTATTGACCAGCTTGGGCGCGGTATTGACTTTACCAGGGATAGCCGGTATTGTATTGACCATTGGTATGTCCGTGGATGCCAACGTACTTATTTTTGAACGTATCAAGGAAGAACTGCTCAAGGGCAAGGGCAAAGGTGAGGCTGTAGCAGATGGTTTCAGCAATGCCTTATCCTCTATTTTGGATGCCAATATTACCACCGGTCTTACGGCTTTGATTTTGTTCGTTTTTGGTTCAGGGCCTATCAAGGGCTTTGCGACCACGCTGTTGATCGGTATCGTCACGTCGTTGTTTACGGCTATTTTTATTACCCGTTTGCTGGTGGATTGGTATATTGGGGGCAAGGGGAGACAGTTGGATTTCTCCACGGGACTTACCAAAAACCTTTTCAGGAATATCAATATAGACTTCCTCTCAAAACGTAAAATTGCCTATGTGATTTCCTTGATTTTGTTGGGGATAGGAGTTTTCTCCCTCTTTACCCAAAGCTTGCAACAGGGTGTGGATTTTATAGGCGGACGATCTTTTCAAATTCGGTTTGAGCAGGCGGTAAATCCATCGGAAATTGCATCGGAACTCAATGAGGTCTTTGGAAGTGGAACTAATGTGAAGACGTTCGGGGAGGCCAATCAGATTAAGGTCACTACGCCCTATAAGGTAGATGTGGAGGGGATTGAAGTGGATAATGAAATACAGGGCAAATTATATGATGCACTTCAGAAGTATCTGCCGGATGGCACCTCTATGGATAATTTTAGAATAGGCAGTGGGGAAAAATCCATCGGCATATTACAATCCATAAAGGTAGGGCCAACTATTGCGGATGATATTAAGAACAATGCCTTTTTGGCCATCATTGGTTCCTTGGCAGTGGTATTCCTCTATATTCTTTTGCGATTTAGGAGATGGCAGTTTTCCCTTGGAGCGGTCGCCGCGGTATTCCATGATGTGATGATCGTACTTGGGGTATTTTCCCTATTTGGGAAGGTAATGCCCTTTAACATGGAAATAGATCAAGCGTTTATAGCGGCAATCCTTACCGTAATCGGCTATTCCCTTAACGATACCGTGGTGGTTTTTGACCGTATTCGGGAAATCATAAACGATCGGGGCTGGAAAGAGGGCAAGCATATCAATTTAGCGGTAAATAGTACCTTGAGCAGAACCTTGAATACCTCGCTTACCACATTGATCGTATTATTGGCCATTTTCATTTTTGGTGGGGAATCGCTACGGGGCTTTATGTTCGCCATGATCGTTGGGGTCATTGTGGGGACCTACTCCTCTGTTTTTATAGCCACACCCATTATGTTCGATACGATACGAAAAAAGATAGTCGCCCCAAAGACCGAAAAGGCTGTTGCGTGAAGTCGGTTTTGTAGCGATATATAAAAAGCCGTCTCTTCTAGGTGGGCCTTTGTGTTCCTACGGATCCCGTAGGGGTCATATCCAATTCATAGACGAGATCGGGCCGTAGACCAGGTTCTATTCTATGGGACACAAAGATCAAGGCGGTATCGCTTTCCCGTGCCATTTTGTTTACCAAGTGGATCAGCAGTTCAGCGGAGGCATCGTCCATTCCGGCGGTGGGCTCGTCCAGGATTAGCAACAAAGGATGTTTTACCATGGCCCTCACGATCATTACCAAGCGTTGTTGCCCTGGGGTAAGCTCATGGAAATGGGAATGCCTAAACTTCCAGAGGCCTATTAATTTTAGCCAGTCCGCGGCCAAACGTAGCTGGGCTTCATTAGGTCTGGTATAGAGGCCAATGGAGTCCGTAAGCCCGGAAACAACCATATTTTCCAAGGTGTGATATCCCGCAAACTTATCGGTCATAGCGGGTGTAAAATAACCCATCTTTTCCTTGAGTTCCCATATACTTTCCCCCGTTCCTTTTTTCTGGCCAAAAAGATAGAGATCCTGTCCATAGCCCTTGGGATTATCCCCTGTTATCATGGAAAGCAGGGTAGTCTTGCCACTCCCGTTCATACCCATCAGTTGCCAGAATTCCCCTTTGTGTACGGTCCAATGAATGGAATTAAGGATATTTTTGTCCCCATACCGAACCGAGACGTTTTTAAATTGCACCAGGGACCTCGTCGTTTGGGGCATTGGATATAGGGGAGGCGGAATCTCTCCCGTATTCAAGGTTTGCAAACCGGGGGATAGACCCGTAGCGGCATTTTTAAGGGGTATAAAATCCTGGCCTTTCAGATGCGCAAGATGATCTATAAAGGGAAGCAAATCCCTTTTTCTACTGATCAATTGAAGGATACTGGTTTCCCGCGCTATAACTTCCAGTCTTTTTTTTAGGTCCAATTGGGAATCTAAGTCCAAATTGTCAAAGGGGTCGTCCAGGAGGATAAAATCCGGTGTGCTTTTCAAAATATTTCGCAATAAAACCTTTTTGCGTTCCCCACTTGACATAGACCGTAGGCTTTGTGAGGTATGGGTGGTCAATAGTTTAAGGTCATGGCGGTCCTCCTCCATCATAAAATGCTCCAGAGCGGCGTTGGTAAGCATGGCGCCGGTTTTATTCTTTAGAAAAAGCAGGGGGGGCGGAGGGCTTCCATGGGTCAGGGTGTTTATAAAGTGCGCCCTATCCGAGGTATTGTTTACAAAAATGCCCCAATGGGAATGCTTTTTTTTGGTCGAGTTCATGTCGTGCTAAGATAAAACTTACGGGCTAGGTGTTCAAGAAGGTGTGCAAAAACATAAATGGGCCCAAAATACAAGATGACGGACTGATTTGAACAAACCGTTATTTTTTTGGCAATAGAGTGTATTCCGCCTTTTTTTTTAAGGTCCTATGAAGTATTTTTCCCAGCCTCTAGGAATTCAGGTCCGAGATGGATTTAAAAACTAACCGGGAAAGATGACAACTATGGATGAGCAGATTAAGTTGAAGAAGGTAGAAGAAGAAATAGGTAAGGCATATACAGATCTACGTTTCCTTTTGGAGGCCCTTTACGAGGTGCTGGTAGAAAATGGGGAAGAGGAGCTTGCGCAAAGTATCCCATGGCTGGAACAAAATGCTTCCAAGGAGGTTAAAATAACCCCAAAGGTTGTGCAATTGTATTCCATGGTGTTTCAACTTGTGAACATGGTGGAAATAAACAGTGCCGTACAAAACAGGAGAAAACTAGAGGAAAAGGATTTTGCCGGGGTCAATGGCCTTTGGGCATGGAACCTGAAGAAATTAAAGGAAAAAGGTTTCGATCAAGAACAGATACTGGATACTTTGAAAAGTTTGGCGGTAGAGCCCGTATTGACGGCCCACCCTACGGAGGCCAAAAGAGCAACGGTATTGGAACACCATAGGGAGCTTTATTTGCTATTGGTGCAGTTGGAGAACACCATGTATTCCGGGCCTGAAAAACAAAGCATCAGGGAAGTGTTAAAATTGACGTTATACCGTTTGTGGAAAACGGGGGAAATCTATTTGGAGAAACCGGATGTAGACTCCGAATTTAGGAACATCATGCACTACATGGTCAATGTTTTTCCACTAGTTATCCCCATTGTGGACAATAGGTTGTCCCATGCCCTATCCGTTGTGGGCTTTAATGCGGAGACCTTAAAGGCCGATCATCGCTATCCCCGGATTACTTTTGGCAATTGGGTAGGAGGAGATCGTGATGGGCACCCCTTGGTCACTGCCAAGGTTACCCAAACGGCTTTACTTCAATTACGCCTTAATGCTTTCGTGGTCATCCGTCGAAAACTGAATGGGCTGGTACGGAGGCTTAGTATCACCCAAAAGTTAAAGGATTGCAGTAAGGACTATCAAAAAAGGCTCAAGGAGATGAGGGAGGAGCTTGGGGATAATGGCCCTGGCATCTTTAAAAGAAACAAAGGGGAGGCCTTTAGGCAGATGATTTCCTTAATGATCGCCAAACTACCCGTAGATACGGAGCGTGGGCATGCCACCAAATTATCCGAAGTAGAGGGTGCCTACGTGCATTCTTCAAAGCTAAGGGAAGATCTATACTTGTTGCAGAAGGAGCTTTTGAATTTTGGGGCCAAGGTGGTCGCCTATACGGATATTACCGAGGCCATGCGTATCGTGGAGGTGTTCGGTTTTCATTTGGCCGCTTTGGATATTCGCCAGAACAGTACTTTTCATGATAAGGCGGTGACTCAATTATTGCAGGCCGCTCACTGGGAAAAAAACGACTTTGCGGATTGGGACGAAACCCAAAGAACCCAATTTTTGTTGGAAGAACTGCGCCACGCACGACCTTTTGTACACCCCAAGACCCCATTGGATACGGAAGCGCGTGCGGTAATGGAATGCTATCGCACTGTTGAGGCGCATACGGCCCAATACGGTTTTAACTGTATTGGCTCCTTTATTGTGAGCATGACCCGTTCTTTTTCAGACCTTCTAACGGTCTATCTTTTGGCCAAGGAAGCAGGGCTTACAAAAATGACGGATAAAGGGTTGGTCTGTAAGGTACATGTGGTACCTCTGTTGGAAACCATTGAGGATTTGGAGAACGGCCCGGCTATCTTGAAGGAGTATCTGGGCAATGCCATGGTAATGCGATCTCTGGAATATGAGCAGCGGCAAAAAAAGTTGGCCCGTCCAAGGCAGCAGATTATGGTGGGGTATAGTGATAGCAATAAGGATGGCGGTATCATGGCCAGCCAATGGAACCTCTATAAGGCGCAGTACAAATTGGCTCAGGCGGGTGAGGAGTTTGGTGTGGATATCCGTTTCTTCCATGGTAAGGGCGGTTCCATTAGCCGGGGTTCGGGCCCTACCCATTATTTTATACAGGCGCTTTCGTTCGGTTCCCCAAATGGGGATATTCGCTTAACGGAGCAAGGAGAGACCATTGCCCAGAAATACGCAAATAAGGTAAATGCCGCCTATAATATAGAATTGTTGGTGGCCAATACGTTGAGCAAGACCTTATATGAAAAGGATAGAGCTAGAACATTCCATACCCATGCCGATATTATTGAAAAATTGGCGACCGAAAGTAAAAAACGGTATAGTGATCTTATATCCTCCGAAGGGTTTATTGCTTTCTTCAGGACCGCTACCCCAATAGATGCCATTGAAACCAGTAAAATTGGATCAAGGCCGGCAAAACGCACGGGGGCCAATTCCCTGGCGGACCTTAGGGCCATACCTTGGGTATTTTCCTGGAGCCAGGCCAGATATCATATGACCAGTTGGTTTGGTCTGGGTAGCGCACTCAGGCATTTAAAGTCTTCGCACGGGGAGGATTATCAAAAATTAAAGCAGGCCTTAAAGGAAGATTCTTTTTTACGCTATGTATTTACCAATGTGGATAGTAGTTTGGCGGCGACGGATGAGGAAATCATGAAAATGTATGCGGAATTGGTCCCGGATGAAAAGGTGAAGAAAGATTTTTTGTCCATGTTCTTGGAAGAGCTGGGCTATATGCGTTACCATTTGATGGATTTATTGGAAAAGGATATTAAGCAGAGGCGAAAGAACCATTATTATTCCAGTCAACTAAGGGCCAGCCTCATGACCATATTGCATGAAAAACAAACCGAACTTTTGAATAAATGGCGCAAGGAAAGGGAGAAAAGCCCGGAAGCTGCAGAAAAGACCCAAACCGAATTGATGCTCACCATAAATGCCATTGCCGGTGCCAATCGTAATACGGGATAATTTTATATAAAAAGGACATTTAAGCATTGTAATAGGAAGGAACTACTTTTCCAAGCAGTGGGTATTGGGATTCTTGGTCCTCTAAAAGAAGCCATGGTCATAGTCTGGTAAAGGAAATACTATCCCCCACCTTTATGCCCCATTTTTGCACCAGTCCGGCATTTAGTTCCAAGACATATTGTACGGGAACATTAGAAGGAAGGCTCTTCTCTTCCAAGGGTTGTGCATTTTCCTGAAAATTCGCAATGGTAAGGTCTTCCTTAATGTAAATAATATCCAAGGGAAACTCCGTATTCTTCATGTAGAAGCTATGATATCGCTCATCGGCAAAAATAAAAAGCATTCCTTGGTGTTCCTCCATCCCTTTGCGGTACATGAGTCCGGTCTGTGTTTCATAGTCCGTTTCCGCAATTTCTATGGCCACCTTTACCAGTACGGAATCTGTTTTAGAGTCAAAAAGGGTAAGGTTCCCCTCCTTGGTAAAGACCACAGGTGCCGTTTTAATTACTTTTTTGGGATCTTCTTTGCAAGAGAGTAAGGTTATGAGGCCAAAGAAAAGTAAAACAACGTTTCTTTTCAAGCAGGGAAACACCTGCAATGTACCTTTGAGGGAACAGTTGCCGTTTTTGAGTTTTTTACCCATTTCAAAGCATTATTTTTCAACTTTTGAACCTTGAACCTTGAACCTTGACAATTGCTACAGCCTACTACTGCTAGGCTTAAACATAAAATAAAGTCCAACAAGTATTAGGGGAATGCTGAGCCACTGTCCTGTAGAGAGTAGTCCCAGGGATTCCTCAAAACCACCTTGGCTCTTTTTTACAAACTCTACTAGGAAACGCATGGTCCATAGAAGTACCATAAAAAGTCCGAACAAGAATCCCGTCTTGTATTTCCTGTCGGTTTTCCAATAGAGATAATACAACAGTAAAAATATAAAGATATAGGCCACACCTTCATAGAGTTGCGCGGGGTGCCTATATGGAATTTTTTCAAGATACCCCGAAAATTGAGGGTTGTTTACCAAGGCGTCATAGGCTGCGTCTACTGTTTTTTCCTTGGTAATGCCCATGGCCTTAGCCTTGTGCATGTCATCCGAGTCCCGGACAAATTTTGTGGCAAAAACAAAGGATTCATCCGTAACCTTTCCGTTGATTTCTGAATTAAAGAAATTACCTAGCCTAACGCAAAATGCACCTATGGCAGAAGGAATTACCATTCTGTCCAGGAGCCAAAGGAGATTAAACTCAGGAAATTTCCGGATATACAGGTACAGGGCTACAATTATACCAATAATGGCACCATGGCTTGCGAGTCCGGTAAATCCTGTAAACTCATAGCCCTTGATAAAGCCAAAGAGGCTATCCCCGGCACTTTCCCGTATGGGGAGCAATATCTCCAATAAATGATTTTGATAATAGTCCCAATCATAGAAGAACACATGCCCCAAACGCGCGCCCAACATGGTACCGATAAGCGTGTACATCAATAGGGAATCCAACTGCTCTATCGTCTTTTTCTCATGGAGGAAAATCCGTTTCATGATAAACCAGCCCAACACGAAAGCAATTATCCACAGGAGGTTGTAATACTTAATCTGTATGGGGCCTAGTTTAAGGAGTGTATCGTTAAGATTCCAGATAATTCCCAAAAAATGCATAGCATAAAGTTTATGGGGGCGAAGATAAAAAATAGAAACTAGACCGCTTCGCTTTTGGAAGCTAGAATAAAGACTAAAAACTTCTAGGGTTTAGTTTAGATTCAATTGTTTTTTGAATATGGGTTTTAAAGTCCAGAGTTCAATGTTTGAAGTTCAAAGTTGGAATTTGTTATTTGAGATTTAGGCTAGAGTTTGAATTTGAATTTGTATTTGAGTTTGAACTTGCCTACGGAACCGGGTCATATCCCGATCCACCCCAAGGATGACAACTAAAAATACGTTTCAATGACAACCAGCCCCCTTTAAAAAGCCCATGCTTTTTCAAAGCCTCCAAGGTATATTGGGAGCAGGTTGGGGAGTATCTGCAACTGGCCGGGGTATAGGGAGAAATGGCATATTGGTAAAATTTTACCAGAAGTACAAATGGTGCGATAAGGATCTTTTTTACCATGTTGGTTTTATATGGAGGGGTTAAGTCCGCCTGTTTATGGACAGCCCTTTTCGTGTTATAGGAACTGGCACACAGCTTTTCAATTCATACTAAAAGTTGTCCCTTCCTTGCCATCTTTTAATTGAATGCCAAGGGCGGCCAATTGGTCTCTAATGGCGTCCGAAGTCTCAAAATCCTTATTGGCCCTCGCCTCATTGCGCAATTGTATCAACAGTTGCATAACTCCGGTAAGGGTGCTGGAATCGGTCTCGCCTTCGCTCTTGGCCTCAAGTCCCAGGATATCAAAAACAAAGGTATGCATACTTTGTGATAGGACTTCCTTGTCTTTTTGGCCAATGGTTTCCTTGCCTTCCTTGATCAAGTTAATATGCCGCACGGCATCGAACAAATGCGCAATTAAGATAGGAGTATTAAAATCGTCGTTCATGGCATCATAGCATTGCTGCTTCCAAGTACCCACTTCAAAATCGGTATTTGTACTGGTAGGCAGTCCCTTAAGCGAGGCCAGCCCCTCCATGAGTCGATGAAACCCCTTTTCTGAGGCCAAGAGGGCATCATTGCTAAGATCAAGGATACTAGTGTAATGGGCCTGCATCATAAAAAAGCGCACTACCGAGGCATGATATGGCTTGCTCAATACTTTGTTCTCGCCGGAGAAAATCTCATTGGGCTCAACATGGTTGCCCGTGGATTTGGACATTTTTTTTCCGTTCAGAGTTAGCATATTGGTGTGTAGCCAATACCGGACCGGGGAATGGCCCGTACAGGCCTCCGCCTGGGCAATCTCACATTCGTGATGCGGAAATTTCAAGTCCATTCCTCCACCATGGATATCAAAAGTCTTTCCCAGGTATTTGGTGCTCATGGCCGTACATTCCAAATGCCAACCGGGAAATCCATCGCCCCATGGCGAAGGCCAGCGCATAATGTGCTGGGGTTCTGCCTTTTTCCAGAGGGCAAAGTCCTGCGGGCTTCTTTTTTCCTCTTGCCCCGTTAGCTCACGGGTATTGGCGATCATGTCCTCAAGTTTTCTACCGCTAAGTTTGCCGTACTCGTGGGTTTTGTTAAACTCCGGAACATCAAAATACACCGATCCGTTTACTTCATAGGCCAGCCCTTTTTCAAGGATTACCTTTATGATCTCTATTTGTTCAATGATATGTCCGGTGGCCGTGGGTTCAATACTGGGGGGCAATACATTAAATTGTTGAAGGGTATGATGAAAATCCAGGGTGTAGCGCTGCACTACCTCCATGGGTTCCAAACGTTCCAAACGTGCCTTTTTGGCTATTTTATCCTCGCCATGGTCCGCATCGTCTACTAAATGTCCGGCATCCGTAATGTTGCGCACATAGCGCACTTTGTAGCCCAAATGCCTGAGGTACCGAAAAATCATATCGAAGGATATAAATGTACGGCAATTGCCTAAATGCACATTGCTGTAGACGGTAGGCCCGCAGACGTACATCCCCACATGCTCCTCGTTCAAAGGGACAAATACTTCCTTTTTCCCGCTTAGTGAATTGTGTACCTGTAGGGATTGGTTTTTATAAAGTGGCATTTATATAAAGCTATTGAAATTGGGTGTCTAGATTGATGTAGTCTAAAAACTCTCGCCGTACCGCCTCTTCCTTGAATTTTCCGCCATATTCCGCGGTAACGGTACTGCTTTCTATATCACGGATCCCCCGGGAGTTGACGCAGAGGTGCTTGGCATCTATTACACAGGCCACGTCCTCGGTGCCCAATACCTGCTGCAGTTCCTTTACGATTTGGATGTTCATCCGTTCCTGGACCTGGGGCCTTTTGGCAAAGTAATCTACAATTCGGTTCATTTTGGAAAGTCCTACTACCGTACCGTTAGAAATATAGCCAACATGGGCACGTCCTACAATGGGCAATAGATGATGTTCGCAAGTGGAATACACAATAATGTTCTTCTCCACCAACATTTCACCATACTTATACTTGTTGCTAAAGGTGGAGGATTTGGGCTTTCGTTCCGGATGTAGCCCGGCAAAAATTTCGTTGACGAACATTTTGGCCACGCGATCTGGCGTACCCTTTAGACTATCGTCATCCAGATCTAGTCCAAGGGTTAACAGTATGTCCCTGACATTCTGCCGTATTCTTTCGATTTTTTCTCCATCGTTGAGCCTAAAGGCATCCTTGCGCATGGGGGTCTCTTGGGATGAGGAAACGTGATCATTTCCCACCTCATCAAAATGCTCTTCCAATCTACTTTCAATTTTCATTTAGAATTGAATTATGCGAAGCGCAAAGATAGGCATAAAATGCCATTTAACTTATTGTTTGCCCAGCCGGCGCACGACAAAGTTCACTGTCTGAAGGAATCGGCTCTTTCCCTTGGCCAAGGGAAGCCCGCCTGAACAGATTCGGGCAGGGAACACACGAAAACTACCATGATCCATAAAACAGAACGAACGTACTATTTGGAAGCCAATTCGGATAAAGTCAAAATTTGGACGGGACATGGCTCGGTCCATCCCCTTGTCCTAAGTAAGGAACCGATCCAATCTTCAAAGATCGTATCCCTTGCGTTCCATAAGAAACAAGGCACAAGAAAGCACCATCATAAAGTGGGAAGTTTTAAAAAAAAGTGAAACTTGACGTATACCCCCGGCCGTGGTGGCTAAATTCATATTAGCGTTGCTGTTTTCGATTCGGTGGGGGAATTTGGTTCAGACCTATCCCATTTACCATTGAAATCACAATTATAGGTTCGCTTTCTTCATATTCGGGCGTTTCAAAAAAGGGACCTTTTAATTTCTAAAAACATGTAGGATTAGCCTTTCCCCATTTATCACTTAAAACTTTCCAACACTCCGCTTTTAAGCAGTTCATCGATTAACGGTCAAAATCTCCGACAAATACATACTAAATACCCTGTATGGCAGTTATTGGTAACAGTGCATAGTGTAACATAAGCCCACAATTTATGCGAACACTTTTTTTGGCCTTTTGTGCCATGTTGATGATGATGAAGGCACAGGCTCAAAACTCGGCGGACTGTAGGACCGCTATTCCTGTTTGCGCCGATCAGGGCCCATTATTTTTTGAGGCCAATGGAAGTGGGGATATTGATGATTTTGACCCGGAGGTAATAATCCGGTCCGGCTGCTTGGAAAAAGGTAGCGTGGCTTCCGCCAATATAGAGAACAATACGTCATGGTTTGTCTTTAGGGCCGGTACGGGAGGGCAAGTAGGTTTTGATATTGAGGCACTGCCCATTGCGGGTTCCACGGCACCTTCGGCGGAGTGGGATTTTGCCGTTTATGGACCCGATGTGGACTGCGCGGATATAAGTAATGGCGTCGCGGAACCTATTCGCTGTAATTATGAGACCAACGACACCAATTTCACGGGAATAGGGGTAAATCCCGAAAATGGACAGCAAGGGGCTCCTTTTCTGACGGGAAGCAACAATACCTATGATGAATGGTTGGATGTGCAACCAGGCGAAATCTATTACATCCTTATCAACAATTTCAACACCAATTTTGATGGTAATCCAGAACCTTATTCGATCAGCTTTACGGGCAGCTCTGTGGCGGATGATCAGAACACGGCATTGGATTGTACCTTACGCGACGAGTTTTTGGGATTGGATATCATTGCTTGTGAAGGCGACCCGGCGATTACGCTCAGTGCCTTGAACTCGCCCGCAGGTGCGGATATTGCGAATGTGGAGTGGACGGTAGATTATGAAGGCGATGGTATTGTGGACGATACGCTCACCGGTACCGGGCCCTTTGGCGCGGAGTTGGTAGTTTCCAGTCCCAATTCCGGGCGCTATTTTGCAGAGATAACCACCATTTCCGGTACTCCACCAACTGTGGGGGATTTTGGGGGCATACTCATCACCTTTTACGGGGTGCCGGTACTGGATAGGGTAGATATACTGGATACCAACCTGTCCATTGACCCGGATATGAACAATATTGAAATAGTGGTGGACGGGGATGGCGACTATGAATATGCCATAAATGGCGGGCTATTTAGTGATGACCCGGTTTTTATGGACGTCCCACCTGGGGTTAACACGGTTATCATCAATGATAAAAACGGTTGCGGTACTACGGAACCTATTGAATTCTTGGTTGTAGGTTACCCCAAATTCTTTACGCCTAATGGCGATAACATTAACGATACCTGGAATATTCGTGGAATAGAGACCTTGGCCAATCCTTTGATTTTTGTTTTTGACCGTTATGGCAAACTTTTGGCACAGTTGGCGGTAGGAAGTGATTGGGATGGTACCTTTAATGGCAGACCTATGCCTTCAACGGATTATTGGTTTCGGTTTGAATATGCCGAGGACGAAGCGGGAATACTTGTGGCCAAAACCCGTAAGACACATTTTACCTTAAAACGTTAAAAGCGGCGACCAAGGCCACCGCTTTTTAACATCTTTCAAAAAAATTTCTTAAAAGTTAAGGGTCAGTCCCAAGGTAACATTGGTATTGATTCTATTGATCAGTGCCGGGGTGGGCAGGCCGGTACTGAATAGTTGTTGGTTAACCTCCTGTTCCGTTCTATTTACCGTAAGATCCAAACGTGTACTTCCAAAACTATACCCAAGTCCTGCCGAGTACCCAATAAGGTCACTAGCGATGTCCGGATCTTCATAGGGGCTTTGCTCCAGGCGATAGCCTCCCCTTAAACTCAAACGGTCTATTCTGAACTCGCCCCCGGCCCTAAAGGTAGATACGGGCCTTAGGGTCTGGGATATAAAGGCATTTTCCGAGGAAAAAGCAGGATCCCTATTGGGAAGCAGTTCTGCCTGTGACATATCTTGATAGGTATAGTCAAAGCTTAAAAGGCCATCCTTGCCAAAGATAATGGCCGCACTTCCCGTGAACTTTTCAGGGATCTCAACGGTATACTCCTCAAAAACATTGACTACGTTGAAATTTATGAAGCCAATATCCTGGTCCGCTAGGTCCGAGTCTATGCGCTGTGAAAGGTTGTCCGTTAATCGATACCAGGTTTTGGATTGGTAGCTTCCTCCCAACCTAACGTTCTCGTTCAACTTTAATATAGCACCCAGGGAATAGGAAAAGCCCCAACCTTCGGTACGTAACAAATTGTCAAAATTGATAAACTGAATGTCCGAGGTTTCACGAAAACCCCTTTCGTCCAGGGTAGTCAGTTCTTCATATAGGATACTGTGAAAATTTGCCGATGCCCCAAAGTAAAGGTTCTCGTCATATTGGGTACCCAGATTAAAGGTAAACTTGCTATTGAATCCGGAGGTGTTCCTTACATATTCTTGGTTTACAGTAGTATAATCGGCATTGGACACATAATCCGTGTTATTATTATCGGTGTCGTCCAGAGGGTCTATTACACCACCATAATATCCCAAAAACGCTTGTTGATCGCCAAAACCTTGGGCAGCTCCGATATCCAAATAGGCTTCCTCTAAAAACTCGCCATCTTGAACCAATAGGGCTCCAAAAGGTACTCCTTGGGCAAAGTTCCTAAAGTAGTTATCTATACCCTGATTGCTGTTCCCGGCAACGAATACCTGATTGTCAAAATTTCGAGCCAGATCATAATTAAGTGCAATGGATACCTTTTTCCAGCTAGAATCAGTGTCGGTATTTTTGAATACGAAAACACTACCAAATTGGTTCATATCCGTGGTATTCATATCCGAAATGATCGAACGGTCAAAATAGGCGGACTCGTTTTCCCTGTGGAAGTAAGTCCCGGTAATGGTCATGAGGCTATTGTTGAATACGGCGGAACCAGCTGGGTTGCTATTGAGCCCGGACAAATCTCCTCCCAATGCGCCAAAAGCACCGCCCATGGCCTGATAACGCGCTGTTCCCTGCAGGCTTTCCCCGCCATAACGCAATACATCGTTTATGTTCTGTGCGCTAAGTATTGCGCATAGCATCACCATTATGAAAGATAGATAATTTTTCATTTGTACAATTTTTTTATTCTAAAGTATGATTGGGTTATCTCCTTCTTCCTCCGCCCCTGCTGCCTCCTGAAGATCTACCGGCACCGCTGTAGGACCTGCCTCCACCGGAACTTCTATAGCTTCCGCCCGAACTTCTGGAGCTGCTGCCGGAGCTTCTATAGCTTCCGCTACTCCTAGAACTTGAACTTCTTCCGGATGAGCGATAAGAGCCGGATCTGGGTGCCGAGCTTCTATAGGATTGATTGCTCCTAGAGCTCGAACCCCTATAGGTGCTGCCACTACTCCTAGTTCTACTACCGGAACTTCGGTAGGTTGTGGAGCCATTTCTAGTTCCGCTGCGATAGGTTGTTCCACTTCTGGAAGTGGTTCCGTACCGCTGGCCCGTACTTCTGGAAGAGGAGTTGTATCTAGGGGTAGCCCTAGTGCTCCTACTTGTTCTATATGCCGTATTTCTATCCACGCCCACCACTCTCCTGGAGTTGGTGCCGTTGCTTCTATAGTTTCTGGAATTTCTGGCGGCAGTAGTTCTACTGACCCCGTTTCTCGTACGGGAGGCAGTACTGCGATATCTAGGAGATGTTCCCCTGCTTACGTTGGAACGCGTACGCGCAGCCCTGGAACTGTTTCTGGCCACTGCGGTATTCCGGCCATAGTATCCACGTCTACCTACATTGCGGCCAAAACTCCTGTTGTAGCCATAACCGCCCCAACCGTTGTTCCATCCCCAACCGTTGTTCCAGCCCCAGCCACCGGCCCAACCAAGACCTCCGCCCCAGCCCCAACCGGCATTCCAGCCCCAGCCGTTCCAGCCAAAGCCACCGCCCCAGCCCCAACGGTTCCATCGCCAAGGATTGTTCCAGCCCCAGCCGAAGCCTCTGCCCCAACCGTTCCACAACCAAGGGTCGTTCCAGCCCCAGCCGAAGCCACCGCCCCAACCGGCACCCCAGCCGCCCCAGCCGTTGTCATATATATTTATATTTACATTGGAGGCGTTATCGCCCCATCCGCCATAACCTACGTAGTCGTTGTCGTCCTGGTTAAAATAATCGTTCAACTGATTTTGGTCCACTAGACTATCATTGGCGACACCGCTACTATAGGAATCGATATCCGTAAATATTTCGTCCTCCAAAAGTTCTTCCAACTGATCGGCCTGTGCCCCAAAATAATCGGCATACGTATTGTTCTCCTCTTGTTTTCTAGGTGTCCGTGTCCGTTGGGATTGTTGCGGATTGCGCTCTACGACACGTACGTTGTCCGTATCATCGGCATAAATGCCATCATTGTCATAATAGGACGCTTGCTGATAAGACCCGCATGAGACCAACAATAGGCCCACTAGGGTAGCCATGGTCGGCATGTATATTTTTGAGAGGGGTATATTACTTGTCATAGCTGCAAATTTTATTGTTGAACATACTAAAAATAACTAGTTTTACCCAATTATTTTCTTTACTAGCACAAGTTTTGTGCCAAACTAGGGACAATGGGTAAAAATTTGACCAAGCGTAGTGAGGACTACTCCAAATGGTATAATGAGCTGGTGCTCAAGGCAGATTTGGCGGAAAACTCCGGGGTTAGGGGCTGTATGGTCATTAAGCCTTATGGATTTGCCATTTGGGAAAAAATGCAGGCGGGGCTGGATCGTATGTTCAAGGAGACCGGGCATGAAAATGCTTACTTTCCTTTGTTTATCCCAAAATCGTATTTGAGCAAGGAGGCCAGCCACGTAGAGGGCTTTGCCAAATGGCAAATCCATAAGGCTTAATGACCATACAGCCCCTAACCCCGGAGTTTTCCGCCAAATCTGCCTT
>JBCBSN010000034.1:0-25142 GCA_039819225.1 Bacteroidota bacterium
CGTCTGAAAATTTCGGTGCAAAAATACATCTTTTATCGGCTTCTGAAAGGCATTTCACCTAATTTTATTGGAAGATTGGTAACGTACCTACCAATCGACTTTTCAAGGGCTATCCCTTTGCCAATAACCGAAGTACGAAATAAATCTCAAAAGCAATAAAAAGAAAATAGGGTATGAAAAAAGAAAACACTTGAAACAGCATGGAATCCTTGCCAGAGGAAATCATTGGGTACAGGAACAGAATAGCGGCCAGCATCTTCAAAAACCCAATGCCCATAAAGGCATAGCCCGTTTTTGAACTGTCACCTTTGTGAACAAAAAGAAGTGAAAAATATCCGAATAGGGTAATCAAAAACAAAAACAGATACATCTGCCAAAGATTTCTGTAAGGCAAAGGGGAGCCTATCAAAAAATGTTGTATCCCATAATGAAGTAGGTAGAGAAGCAGGGAAAAACATAAAATGGCTATGGGGAATCTGGATATTTGTTTGGTCATTTGCTCAGTTCATAACATAAAGCCTGTCATTCTTTATCATTCATATTCCTAACTTGTCTAAAAACATTGTAAAGCGACGCAAAAACCCCTATCAATGAAAAAACCACCGTATATACAGAATATAAATTTGGGTACTTTTCATCCAACCAGACTCCAAGATAGGCCATTGCACCTATCGTAACTGCCATTTGCAATCCAATATTGCTAAATTTTATCCATGTATCCAATTTCTTCTTGGGAGAATCTTTATTTGATTCCATAAAATCTTGCTAAAACAAAAAGACCTCGGTTCAAAAATATTAAACGAGGCCTAAATTGTTATTCATGAAAAAACTTCTCCCCAGATACTCAATGAATTTAGGGAATACTCCTTTATGAAGCTTTTGCAGGTTCATTGCTCTTATTAGGGACCACGGAAGACTTAAAGCTACTGGATCCGCTAGTGCCGGAAACGCCCAAAGATCCGCCCTTGCCCTTCATACTACAGGATGCATTAAAGGCCGCACCGGGCTCAACAGCCAATTTGGATACGGAAACCGTGCCTTCTATAACCGCAGAGGATTTTAGGGATAGCAGGTCCGAAACCAGGAGTTCCCCGTTAAAACTGCCTTCGATATCCGCATTCACGCAGTCTACCTTGCCCTTGATATAGCCATCCTTACCAATGACCACCTTGCCGGAAGTCTTGAGGTTGCCGTCCAATTTGCCGTCTATCCTAAAATCCGCCTCGGAGACGATATCTCCCTTAATTCTTGTGTTTTTCTCGATTCTGTTCGGTTGTCCGCTAATTTCGTTCATACTTCTAGGTTTTTTGTTGTCTGAAAACATTTTTGTTTATGGTTTTGGGGTTACTATTGCTTTTCTGTATTCCTGCAGGTTCTTGTGTACTTGGACAATCTTATAGTTGTCAGATAAAATTACAAAATTCTCATTATCAACTCTGTAATCCTTGTTAATTTTTAGGAGCTCGGCATAACCCAGGGCAAAATCCTGTGACTTGAAGCCGTGGACCACTATAAATTGATCTTCTAGGTTATAAATATCCTTGGAGACGTTATTTTTATACTTTAGGTCTTTAATGGACTTCTCCAATAATTCCATAAGCGTATTGGCTTCCTTGTCCCTGGCCCGTTTAAATGGGAAGACCACCTTCCAATTCCCGGTGCCCTTGGAGCCGGTTTCCTCAGAGAACTCCTTGGGTTCCAGTTTGGGCAGTTGTTCGGCCAAGATCTGGCCCGCTTTTTTGCCTTCGGGATTGTTAGGGTAGGTGAGTGCTACATAGTTCAGGGCCTCCTTAAAGGATTCAAAACCCTGTAGCCGTCCTATGGCGTTGGCCTTGAGAATCTCGAATTTCGGCACAATAGGATCTCCTGTATATTTATTTATATTTTCTTCCGTACCTGCGATTACCTTCATAAACTCTTGATTTTCATAGCGCTTGTACAAGGCTGCGTACTGTGCTTCCGGACTATCTGAACTATCCGATAGAATTGCCTGTGGATTCAACAGAATTTCCGCATATCTCGAGTTCCGATGGTTCTGGATAATGTTTTGTTTCATGTCCTTGGCCAGGGGGCTTCCCTCCTCTTCATATATTTTATAGAGGTTGTATTTGGAAGGTAAGATCAACCGCTCCTCGGGACCGGATCGCAGTACATCCTCCAGTTTGCCTGCTGCCAACTGGTTTTCCTTGAACTTCTCCTTATAGATAAGGCCCAATTGGTAATTGGCAAAATTACGTTCCTTGCCAAGGCTGTCTATTACGGAACCCTCTTTGGGAATACGATCCATGTAAAAGTCCAGATTATACTTCTGGTCGCCCAAAGGATTGCCCAAAGAATCCGTTTCCCCGGCCAGTGCCGTCTCCGTATCGGTCACGGGCAAGGTTCTGTTCTTGTTGCTCCACCGCCAATCGTCTTCCAAGGGTCTGTTGCCCCAACGGGTGGTGAAGTCGTTCTTGCCATACCCCAAACTTGTGATATTATAAAAATAGTATTTTCCCTTGTTCTCCTTGCCACCCTTGCTTTTTTCAAAATTGGCGAAGCCCGCGGTAATCCGGTCTTCCTCTTTTTGGGCCGCTTCTTCCTCGGCTTTTTTCAGCTCGGCGATGTGGGCCTCAAAATAGGCGATCCGTTCATCTATGGACATATTGTAGAGGCCTATAACGCTATCTGCATGCTGAACAATATCCTCATACTTGATTACATCGTCCAAGTTGTCCCTCTTTTTCTTTATTGCCCTGTGTTTTCGACTGTTTTCCTTAAGGTTGGTAAGCACGCTGTCATAATATGCACCGGCCGTCTTATAAAAGTTTCCGTCAAAATTGTACTCCGCCAAGTTTTCATAGTTCAAGGCGTTTAGCTTGGGTTCGTTCTGAGTGGCCCGGAGCGATTTATTGAAATAGACAAGGGCCAAGCTATCCGACCCCCGCTCCAAGTGGAACTCCGCCACCTGCCTGTAAATCTTATCGAGAAAAGGCCTGTTCTCCCGATTCTCCTCCAAATCGGTCAGGTATTCCAGCATTTCCAGATGGTTTTCGTCCGTGATCTCCGTATTGCGGATTTTTTGAATCTCTGCATTGATCATGTATACCCGGGGCGATTTCCGGTTGAGGTCCAAAATCTTGTCATAGGCATAATTGGCACTGTCCTTATGCCCCAATTGATCGTACAACTGCCCTATGATGTAGTAATAACGACCCTTTTCCGGATTTTTCTTGGTGTAATAGGAGGCAATCTTTAAATTTTGAATAGCCGTATCCGGGGTATTCAAGTTGATGTAGGCCTGTGCCATCATGGCACGAGCATCCGCATAGTCCTGGTCCTTAAGCTCCTCGAACTTCATAAGACGTTTTAGATTCTTGATCGCAAGTTCTTCGTTTTCAAGGCGTATGTTCACCTTTTCCCGCCAAATATGAGCCTCGTTGAGCTTGTCGCTATAATTGTATTTTTTAATGATATAATTAAAGGCTTCCAAGGCCGGCATATAGCGTTGGTCAAAATAGCGGGCCTTGCCCAATAGTAGAAAGGCCTCGTCCGTTTGCGGATTACGTTCCAGGTCCTTAATGTCCATGCTGTGCTTTTGGATCGCCTTGGTGGCCTTGTCCTCGGCGATGATAAAGTTGGGGTTGTTGTCCTCGGAGTCCAGCTTTATCTCGTCCGTGACTTCCATACGTTCCACAGGCAGGATTTCCCAGTAATCGTCCTTGTAATTGGCGTTAAGTTCCTCGCGGCCCAGTTCAAAGGCATTGTTGCCGTTGAAGAGCACATTGTATTTGGTGTTTAGGGCATGCCAGTTGCGATTAAGGAACGCATCCTTTTTGGTAGAACATGCATTAAAACATATGCCACTTAAAATGGTAAAAAGACTAAGTCTAAAAAATGCTTTCAATGTTCTAGTAAATACGTAGATGTTTCCCTTTCCCAAGGTATGGTATACCCAATAAGCCTATTTTGCCCCGTTCCGGATCTATCTGCCAAAATCCTGTGATAACGGCATTTTTGACATTCCAAATCCTGCGTACATAATGTAAACTAAAAATAAAGGGGATTATTATATGGCTGCTTTGCAAAATGGAGCAAATCTTTTTAAATAAAGGATTTGTCCAGGGCTCCTGACCACAGATATACAAAATTGTGCTTTGCAAAGTATTTTTAAAGCCCATGGCTTTCCAAGGAAATGGCCAAGTGGATCAAATATGGAGCTCTAGTGTTACCGACCTTTTAGTTTAAAAGCAATTTGATACTTCTTTTGGGAATCGAGGTATGCTCGATTATCCCATTAATTCACCTTTTTGACCCATATTCTTGTTTAAGTCTACATCAAAACACTTTCAAAAACCGACCCTGCGGTCTGTTTTGCCCTACCAGGCGGTTGGTTGGTCAAACTGGGCCAAGCTACGGTTATACTTGCCCTTGTAGGCCACAGGGGACAGGCCCACGTACTTTTTAAAAATGTTGCGAAAGGCCTTTTGATCGGCATAACCTACTTGGTACATGACCTCGTTTACGTTTTGGCGGGTAGATTCCAGACTGCGCTTGGCAGCCTCTATCTTTACCCTTTGAATATATTCCAAAGGGGTGTTCTGGGTGGCCTTTTTAAAGCGCCTTACAAAGTTACGGCGACTAATGGCCACCTTTTCGGCAAGCTGTTCCACGGATATCCGTTCCGCCACATTTTCCTCAATATACCGCTGCGCCTCCTGGACCTCCTCGTCTTCATGATCCTTTTGCCCCTGGAATATGGCAAATTGATTTTGGTGCTCCCTGCCAAAATCGATTTCAAAGAACTTGGCAATATAAACGGCCGTTTCCCTTCCACAATGCTTTTCTACCAAATGAAGCATGAGGTTAAGGAATGAAAATGCACCCCCACTGGAGTAGATCCCGTCCTGGTCCGTTACCACCCTGTTGGATACCAGCTTTACCTTGGGGTACATCTTCCGGAAGAGGTCCATGCCTGCCCAATGGGTGGCACATTGCTTGCCGTCTACCAGACCGGTCCGTGCCAGGACAAAGGCCCCCATGCACATACTGGCCACCTCGGCCCCATGCTTTGTTCGTTGTTCCAATATCCAGGGGATAAAGCCTTGGTTCCGATCCAGGTCTTCCATCAACTTGTCCGGCCTAAGGGCAGGGATTAGGATAAGGCCGGTCTTTTTGATATCCGCCACAGTACTATCGCAATGGATACTGAACAGGCCTTCATATAGGGCAAGGTCCTTTTCCAGACCTACCAGGTGGATGTCAAAAAAATCCTCGTTTAACGCGCCCATCTGCCTTAGGTACTGATTGGATGCCATCAAGACTTTATAAGGCCCTACCACACTGCTTAGGATCGCATTGCCCCTAGGTACTAAGATACTCACATGTTTCATGCTTGTGTTGTATTGTAATTCTTTGGTCAAGGAAGCCGTACGTGCTACAAAAAATAATAGACCGCCGCGCTTTAAGAGCTTGTTTAAGTTTTATCCTTGCAGTTTTGTATAGACTTTTTCGTCTGGTTCCTAGGGTGTTAAACCTAGTACACCGGCATTTCAAATATACCTTTTTCACTTGGCACAAACAACCCTTTAAAGTGTCTGATTTACCCTCACTGTGTTTTAATACAAGCCGTTAGTTTTGGGTAGGCCGGAATTCACATGGTTCGGAATTCCGTTTTCCATGTATAGAACAGGCCGGCAAATCCATTGGTATGAACGTTAATCCCGAAGTAGATGCTTTTTTAAAGGACAGGGCGCATCCCTTGACCGAAGAAATCCAAAGGGTCAGGGAAATTATCCTGGAGGCCGATCCGAACATAAGCGAGGCCATAAAATGGAAAAGTCCCACCTTTATGTACAAGGGAAACATAGCCTCCTATTTTATGAACGCCAAAAAATTTGTGAGCCTCATGTTTCACAAAGGCGCCACTATCACGGATATACACGGGCTTTTAGAGGGCGATGGCAAGGAGGCGCGTGTGGCCCGTTTTTCCGATATGGCGGATATTGAAGAAAAAAAAGAGGCCTTGGTGTCCATAATCAAGGCGTGGATCCGTCTTAAGGATAGCGTAACCTAAAACAGCATCCCATGATAACAAAGGCCTATGCTTCCTTCTTCAAGGAACTCTCTAAAAACAACCATAAGGAATGGTTCCATGCCAATAAGAAACGATATGAAAACGATGTAAAAGCTCCCTTCCTTCAAGTGTTGGACGAGATTTTGCCCCTACTATCGGCTTGGGACGATAGCATTCCTGTCGATTCCAAAAAGGCTTTGTTCCGCATTAACAGGGATATTCGTTTTTCAAAGGATAAATCGCCCTATATCCTTATGATGAAGGCGGGATTCTCCCCTAACGGAAAAAAGTCGGAACTGCCCGGGTATTATCTGGGCATAGATGCGGAACATGTCCATGTGGGGGGTGGTCTTTTTAGGGTAAGCCCCCAAGAGCTAAAGCTAGTGCGACACCATATTTCCGCAAACACGACCGCTTTTCTTGAAATCCTGAACAATCCGGATTTCAAGAATTGTTTCGGGCGGCTTAGGGGCGAGAGAGCGAAACGATTGGACAAAGAATTCAAGGATGCGGCCCAAAACTTGGAATACCTATATAACAAACAATTTTATGCTTTTGCAGAATTTCCATTGGCCAATTTTTACGGATCCAATGGTCTGTCCGAGGAAATACTGGAACATTTTAGGGAGATACTACCCTTAAATACCTTTTTGAACAAAGCTTTTGAATAGAACATTAATCGTTTATTTATAAATCTTACCTTTTTTGGGCTTCCCATTAGGATGACCACTTAGGGTTAAATGCAAGTAATTATGACAACACAAGAAGTAGCTGACAAATTGGTCGGGTATTGTAGAAAAGGCCAATTTGAGGAGGCCACTAAAGCACTGTACCATAACGATATTGTGAGCCTAGAGCCCCAGGGATCGCCTGCGGTAGAAACCCGTGGGCTAAAGGCCGTGCTACAAAAGGCCGAGCAGTTTAACAATATGGTCGAGGAAATGCACGGCATGGAAATATCAGACCCTTTAGTGGCCGATAATTTTTTTAGCTGTACCATGAAAATGGACGTGACTTTTAAAGGAGCTCCCAGGAGTACCATGGAAGAGGTATGCGTATATCAAGTAAATGACGGAAAAATTGTAAAAGAGGAGTTTTTCTTTACTCCTATGGGGCCTGGTGCCTAAAAATACCGTAATCATCATAACATAAAAACTATAAATGACAACACAAGAAGTAGCCGACAAATTAACAAGCCTTTGCCGTGAGGGCAAGTACCAAGAAGCGTATGGGCTATATGCGGACGATGCGGTAAGTATGGAGATGGAGGGAGCCCCCAATCAGGTTACCAAAGGCCTGGAGAACATTCTCAAGGGCTTTGAGCAATGGGCCAGCAACATTCAGGAATCCCATGGGGGTACCGTGGGGGAACCCGTTGTGGTAGCCAATCACTTTGTGGTCCCCATGACCAGCGATGTCACCTTTAAAAGTGGTGGCCGTGTAAATATGGAGCAATTGGCCATGTACCAAGTGGAAAATGGGAAAATCAAGAAGGCCTCCTTTCACTATGACCCCTCCGTTATTTTTGGATAGATAGCACCCAGACCTGTCAGGTTTTAAAAACCTGACAGGTCTAACCCGTAAAAAAGGTTTCCAATTCCCTTAAGGTCTCGTTAGAGGTACGGATATCGCGTACCATAACTCCCTTTTCCAATACTACAATACGTTCACATACCTCGGTCACATGCATTAAATCATGGCTGGAGACCAATACGGTAACTCCGTCCTTGGCCGCCAAATCCTTAATGATCGCCTTTAGACGTATCTGCGTGGTAGGATCCAGATTGGCAAAGGGCTCGTCCAAGACCACCACCTCGGGATTGCCTATAAAACTGGCCACGATGCCCGTCTTTTTTTGATTTCCCTTGGAAAGATTCCTCAGGTATTTCTTTTGGTCCAGAATCTCCCCATGAAAAAAGTCCTCGAAATGGGAAAGCAGGGCATCCACATCGGCCCTGTTCCTCCCTCGTAACTCCCCGATAAAATAAAAATACTCCTCCGGGGTAAGATAACCGATCAAAAAGGTCTCGTCTATAAACGCCGAGGTAAAGGGTTTCCATGCCTCATCCTTGTTCACCTGTATGCCATTGGATTCAATATGCCCCGTAGTGGGCGCAATCAAGTCCAATAATAGGTTAAAAAAAGTGGTCTTTCCCGCTCCGTTGTTTCCTACAAGGCCAAAACTCTCCCCTGAGGGGATTTCCAATGCGGGGATGTTGAGAACGGTATGGCTTCCATAAGCCTTGCTAAGGTTGCGTACTTTTATCATGATCAGGTTTCAGGTTTGGTGTTCTGTGTTTGGTGTCTTCGTGATGAACTGCTCATGGCAAAAGCTAATTTTAAAGGTTTCAGGTTGCCAATTGCCCATCTTCAAATTTTCAAATTGCCTATTTTCAAATTGATTCATTGCTACATTGGTCCATTTGCCGTCCTCTTTCCAACATGAACCAACCCTTATCCATTTTTCTCCTTAAACCCTGCGAGCATGCCATATTTCTTTTTTCGATATTGTTCCGTAATCCGGCCGAAGAGATAGTTCCTACACGTAAAGCCCACAATGCCCAGTAGCGAAAGCACAATGAGGGCCGCCTTGAACGATATGAGGAAATTCAAAAGCGCAAAAAGCACAATAGGCAAGCCAAGAACAGGTAAAATAATCAGGAATTGGGTGGCACTGGCTCCTTGCATGTTCCCAAACGGACTTTGATCTAACTCTATGCGCTTTTTGTTAAACGACCCAAAATATAATATCACCGGAATGTTTACCCCCAAGTTATAGAGTGCCGCCGCGAAATTGACGGCCAAGGCCTTCCAACCAAAATAGACATAGGGAAGGGTGAGCAAAAACATGACCGCCACACTTACGGCGATAAGCCCCGCCTTGGATTCCAAATATTTGCGAAGGGGGATGTTCTGTGACATCATCATGGAATAATAGGCACTGTCCCAGGCTGGGATGAACTGTCCAAAATTGGTCAGGAATATGCCGGTCATAAAAATGCCCAGGAACATATACATCACCATGCTGTCGGCATAGATTTCCTGAGTATAGAAGATTAACCCGTAGAACACAAAGAGCAACGAAATAAATACCTGTGCCTTGGTACGTTTATTACGCCAGATCAACTTTAAGTCCAGTTGCAAAAAAGGGGCCATATCCCCAAAACGCTTGGTCCACTCCAAATTGGAGGTCCTCGCCTCTTTAGACTGGGTACTTAGGCTGGCATCCAAATAAATCCTTTGCCTTAAAAACAGGTAATTTGCGTAATACATAACGCTGGCAAGGGCCACAGGCACCAACACCGTAATGGGATAGGCGTACAGGGCGTGAAATACAGGGCCAAAAAATGTCTTTATTGAAAAAAGTCCAAAATAATCCAGGGCATAAAACACTGCTAGGACAGTGATGATTCCCATCAACACCTTGTCGTTCTTATTTACGAGAAGATTGATGTAGTTTGTACAAAGGACTATGGCAAAAATGGCAATGACCCAAAGTACAACGTTGACTATGGGATATCCCTGAAACAACAATACGATGGCGAAAGGCACAAAAAAGAAAAGCGAAAGCAGATTATAGATGGATAGTCCCGAACGTCCCAAAATATAATGTGTAATGGCACTCTTTTTTACGGGTGCCACAAGAAATGGTTTTATATCCATCACGGGCAACTTCTGCATAAAATAGCGCAAAACCAATTCTATAAGTATCCAATAGACCAAATATTGGCTCACTATCCACATCGGGTTCTGGTGGGGGAAGACTTTCCTAAGGATGAAGTATAGCGCACTGCCCGCACCGGCCAGGTACAATAACATCATAATCCCGAAAAAGGCCATCATAATCTTTATGGCCAATCCTTTTCCCAGATTGGAGGATCTAAAGAACGATTTCCATTGGAGGTTTGCGAAGTGTTTGAACATAGTCGTTGGAGAACTTTGCGATATATTGGTAAACCAAAATACACAATTGTTACAAGGCCTACCTAATTTTTTAACATTCCCATTTTAAATCGTATTGGCTTTCCTTAGTTTTGCAGTCGTTTGACCAAAATATAGTGTATGCCCAATTTTTATACTCTCAAAATATATCAGATCCGGCCATTGACTCCCAGCTCCGTTGCCATCACCTTTGAAATCCCTGAGGAGCTTTACGAAACCTTTGATTTTATCCCCGGCCAGTATATTACCATAAAAAAGAAGGTAAACGGACAAGAGTTACGCAGGGCGTATTCCATTAGCTCCCTTCCCAAGACCAATCGCATTACCATAGGGGTAAAAAAGGTAGATCAGGGCGGCTTCTCCCACTTTGCCAATACCCAGCTCGCCGTTGGGGATTCCTTGGAGGTAATGCCCCCGGAAGGACGATTTGTATTTAATCCCTCTGAAACCCCTAAAAAAATTGCCGCTTTTGCAGCTGGTAGCGGCATTACACCTATAATGAGTATTGTTCGATCGGTATTGGAGAGCCATCCCCAAAATGAATTTGTACTGGTCTACGGTAACCGCTCCTATGAAGAGGCCATGTTCCATGAGGAGCTTAAACAACTTCACTCAAATTATACGAATAGGTTTTCCATCTATTTTATCAATAGCCGGGCCCATGAAAAGGATGCCCTGTTCGGCAGGATCGATGCCTCCACCGTAAACTACGTGTTAAAGAACAAGCATAAGGATACCCTTTTTGATGCCCACTACCTATGTGGACCGGAGGCCATGATCAATTTGGTGACCGATACCCTTACGGGCAATGCTATTTCCAAGGATCGTATATTTTTTGAACTGTTCATTCCAACGGAAACCCCCAAAATACTTTCGGAAACGCCGGAAGGACAAACCCAATTGACCGTGGTTTTGGACGATGAGGAGTTTATCCTTGACATGGATAGGAAAACCCGTGTGTTGGATGCCGTACTCAACGAGAATATCGATGCTCCCTATTCTTGCCAGGGTGGGGTATGCAGTAGCTGTATCGCCCGCATAAAGGAAGGCAAAGCGGATATGGTACAAAATCAGATTTTGACGGATGGGGAAATCGAAGAAGGTTTTGTACTTACCTGCCAGGCCCTTCCACTAACTCCCACACTTACAGTTGATTATGATGATGTGTAGGGATCTTGATTCCCTTTTGACCCCATGGGAAAATGGCTCTGCGGACTCTTCCTTAATTGCTTCAGGCTTTCCCAACAAACCCATTACAGCATAGCCTGTGGCTATTCTTCTTATTGGTAGTGTTTTAACTCTTTTTCCAAAATTTCCATCGTCCTGTTGTAACCTATGGTATACGCCTTTTCGATACCCGCTCGATCCAAGACCCCTATTTTTTCCAAGGCTTTGAACTCTATCAACAAATCGCAGGCTTCCAGCTTCTTCCGGTTTATGGCGTAAATCATCAAACCGGTTACCCTGCCGGTCAGTTGTAGGGAATTCCTGAGGCTCCTTTTCTGTAGGGGAGCCACTACGGATACATTACTCCCCAATACAAAATCTACCTTGTCCCGTACAGGTTCCAGAGGAAAATTGTTCATAATACCGCCATCCGCATATAATTGATGGTCCAGCTCTACGGGGCTAAATACAGGAGGGAGGGCCGCGGATGCCAAAAGCACCCGAATCAACGGCCCCTGGTGAAAGAATTCTTGCTCTCCCTTTTGCAAATTGGTCGCCACTACATGGAGTTCCCTTTCCAGGGACTCAAAGCTGTCATTGGGAAAATAATCTTTAAAAATATCAAAATACCTATCGGTATCAATAAAGCCCGGTTTCAATATGGTCAGGAAGTTGTATTTAAAGAGTGGTGTCTCCTTAAAGAAGGAAAGCATGTCGGCAACCGAATTTCCATTGGCATACAGGGCGCCTACCAAGGCCCCTACGCTACTTCCACCTATAACCTGCGCGGAAATGCCCAATTCCTCCATCGCCCGAATAAGACCTATGTGGGCCATACCCCGTACTCCTCCCCCGGAGAGAACCAATCCAACAGTGCTATTCTTAAAATAAGACATGTGTATTATAACTAGGTGTTGAAAGCTACTACTTTTGGGCAGAAGAAACTAGACCGCTGCGCTACAAGACTTGGGACGTAAGACTTTGATAAAAAACGATATTACGTTATTTGAAACGTTCTTTAGGACCGGATAAACACCCTTCTCTTTTATCTATCCCCAGATGAATGCAGCCAAAGCTAGTGTGAGGAACGCTAATTCCCCAAACTAATTTTCACTCTAGGCATTCCGACCTAAAAGATCGATCAATTCCCCCTTATGTGTTAGACCGGAATTTCTCCAGATTACCTCGCCCTTTTTAAACAATATCAAGGTAGGCACTCCCCTAACTTGAAGACGATTTGCCAATGTCTGATTCTTGTCCACATCGATTTTAATGATTTTGGCCTTTTCGCCGACCTCTTCCGCCACTTCTTTAAGAATAGGTGCCTGCATTTTACAGGGACCACACCAATCTGCATAAAAATCGATTAAAACAGTTTCTTCCGAATTGATTATCGCTTTAAAATTTCCTTTCATCTTAGTATGTTTTACGCTTCTAAGCCTTTTTTTGTATTTCTTCTAGCATTTCCCTTTGTTGGGCCGTGAGTTTTGTAGGCAACTTTACATCCACGGTAACGAACAAGTCCCCATATTGCCCCGGTTTTCCATATTTGGGCATGCCCCTACCCTTCAATCGGAAGGTTTTGCCATTTTGAGTGCCTTCCTTTAATATGATGCTGACCTTGCCCGAAAGGGTCATTACCTCATATTTTCCCCCTAACATGGCCCTAAAAACATCTACCGGAATACGCATATGCAGATTATCCCCTTCTCTACGGTACAAGCCATGAGTATTCACCCTTATCTTTACATAAAGATCTCCTGCACGGCCTCGGCTTCCTTTTTGGCCCTTGCCCCTGGCCCGTAGTTCCAGGCCCGTATAGGCTCCGGGCTTGATCTTTAGTTTTATCCGTTGACCATGAACATCCAATAGGCGTTCCGTGCCATGATAGGCCTCCACCAAATCCAAGTCTACCTCTCCGGAAAGATCTTGCCCAGGGGCGTCGTAGTATGCACCATTGGCGTTTCCGCCCCCAAAAAAGGCCTCAAAGAAATCCGAGAACCCACCTTGGCCCCCAAAGCCAAAATCCGTTCCCGAATAATGGCGGCTTCTTTGATTTTGATAATGCCCTTGGTATTGCCGTTGCCGCATAAAATCGTCATAACTGGCACCCGACTGCTGAAATTTGGCCCAGTCCGATCCCAGGGCATCGTACTGTTTTCGTTTTTCGGCATCGCCCAAAACCTGGTAGGCCTCGGAAACCTCCTTGAACTTTTCCTCGGATACCTTATTACCCTTGTTCTTGTCCGGATGGTATTGGGCCGCCAATTTGCGGTAGGCCTTCTTTATTTCCTTTTCACTGGCCAGTTTGCCTACTTTTAATACGTCATAATAATCTTTGAAATTCATCTGTTTTTATCTCTTTTGTTGGAATACCCTGGACATACATATACCAACTTATAAAAAGAAAAGGGGCGGTTGCCCCTTTTTCTATTATGAATCCACTCCAAAGGCATAATAGTGTTTTCCGGGACGGTCCTTATAGACTCCCTCCATCATAACGCCTCCCTTTTTATCTTCCAAAGCCTTGGCCACATGCTTCACCTCGGTCACCTTTTTACCATCTATATGGGTTATGATAAAGCCTTCCTTCATTTGTGTCTCTTGACGAATCTTACCGGTATATAGACGGGCCACCTTAACGCCACCGTCAATATCCAATTCCTTGGCCTCGTCCTTGGACAGTGCCTCAAAGTCCGCGCCCAAAAGGTTCAATACTTCCCTTTTTTCCCGTTTAACGATTTCGGTAGTGCCTTTTATATTTTCCAAGATCACATTAAATATACGTTGCTTGCCCTTTCGGTTTACGGTAACCCCTACCTCGTCGCCAGGTCTATGGCGGGCAATCACTTCCTGAAGCCTAGGAGAGGTAATGACCTCGTCGCCATTTACGGCCACAATGATGTCCCCTGGTTCAATCCCGGCTTTTTCGGCGGCACTATTCTCGCCTACTTGCTCTATCCAGACCCCTTTTTCAAAATCTACATTTTTCTCCTTGGCCAGATTTCCGTCCATAGTGCGGATGCTGACCCCCAACATGCCCCGCTGTACTTCACCGTATTTCAAAAGGTCTTCCACCACTTTGGACACGATGTTACTGGGCACCGCAAAGCCATAGCCATTATAGGTGCCCGTTCTGCTGGCGATGGCCGTATTGATTCCTACCAAATCCCCGTTTAGGTTGACCAGGGCGCCCCCACTATTTCCCGGGTTAATGGCCGCATCGGTCTGGATAAAGCTTTCTACGGCAAGTCTTTCAGGATTAATGTTGATGTTCCGCCCTGTGGCGCTTACGATGCCCGCGGTTACCGTGGAAGTAAGGCTAAAGGGATTGCCCACTGCCAAGACCCATTCGCCCACCTGGACATCGTCTGAATTTACTAGTGCGAGAGGTTTTAGGTCATCCGCCTTTATTTGGATCAATGCCAGATCCGTAGTAGGATCCGTACCAATAACAGTTGCCTTGTAGGTGCCATTGTTATGAAGGGTCACCTCTATCTCGTCCGCATTGTCTATGACATGGTTATTGGTAACGATATAGCCCTTATCGTTGATAATAACACCGGACCCTGTACCATATCTGGGCTGTGGAGTGGATCCCCGGCCCTCAGGGGACCCCTTGAACATATCCCCAAAGAAATCCCGGAACGGATCCGGCAATTGACGATGTCCGTTGGAACCGCCATATCTGGGAGCAGTCTGTGCCGCCCTGATATTTACAACGGCATCCAAAACTTTATTTGAGGTTACCGTAAAATCCAAGGGTTTAAGATTGCCCTCGTTATCCGCAGTATACAATACATTGCGACCTTCCGTGGTCTGTACTTGCCGGATGGTGACCGGTTCTTCCCGGAGCAGATGATAACCCCCAACGGCACCGACACTTACCAATAATGCAATTAAGGCGGAAAGGATATATACCTTTGCACCCGCTGATTTATGTTCTCCTGTTTTCATGTTATTTTATTTTGAATTTTGATTACGTTTCACTTTTAGTCGAACCCGTCTCGAGTTCACTTTCTTTCAACTGTCCCAGGCCTTGTGCGCTTTGTATCCCGAATTTAGAAAACCGTCATTTTGTCGTTGACAAAATGACGCGACCGTTTAGGATATCGTTCTTGTATCCCATAAAATCTGTCTTCTCTAAAGTCAACCACGTGATTTTGCCCGATCCAATACAAATCCTAGATGCCAAGTCATAGCCATTACACCGCACACTCTATAAAATTCAAGATGTCATAGGTCATTATGGCCCTTCCTCAAAAAACAAATCCTATGCCAGATACATGGGTGATTTGCTAAAGTTTTGTAAAAAATGAATCTATTCTTAGAGCCTGTTAAAAACGGCAAAACAAAAATTTGCTAGTCGGTTTTTACCAAACCTAGAAGTGGCCCAAGATTGTTTTTGTGTTTTTTAGCCAAGAAAACCCTGGTTACGTCACCAGTCTTAATAAGGGTTCTATTTTTACGGAATTCCTTGGACAAACCACTCAATTGGTTTTTGCATCCTTCCCTTGTAAGGTACGCCGCTATGCACGACCAAGGAAGAAGTGGTATTTTTGGTTACCTTTACAGTGTATCCTATAGATTAGTTCAGGTTGAAAGAACATAAGACGGCCATATTGATTTTTGCGCAGTCCTCCTTAGCGGATGTGGAGCGCAAACGATTACCGCAAGGTGAGGCCCTGTTCGACAAGCTTACCCAGAGTACCCTTTCCAAGGTTCAACGAACCGGATTGCCCTTTTATCATTTTTCCGAAAAACGACAAGTAGGACATACTTTTGGGGAGCGTTTTTCGCACGCCGCCAAGGCCGTCTTTGCCATGGGATATGATAACTTGATTGCCATTGGCAATGATTCCCCCGGGTTAAGGACCGCACATCTTTTAAAAACCTTGAATGCCCTACAAACGGGAAATACCGTACTGGGCCCCTCGGCAGACGGCGGGTTTTACCTAATGGGTATACACAAATCCCAATTTTATAGGTTGGATCTTTTAGGGCTTCCTTGGCAAAGCTCAAGTCTCTTTAAAACCTTATCCCAAGACCTGGACAGACTGGGAGTAGTACCTGTGCGATTGCAGACCCTTTTCGACCTGGACACTTTCCAGGATTTGGTCTCTTTTATAGGACGTTCCGGAACGTTTTCCAAAACCCTGACCAGGACCATAGCCCTTATTATATCCAAGAGGATAAGGCATTGGTGTTTTTTATATCTTATGCCCGAATATCGTTTTGGGCCCATTCCACCCAACAAGGGATCGCCCACTTTTTCCTTCTAAAGCCTAGAGGCCTTTGCCATCCTTAGGGATGCTATCATGGTCTATCCTGAATTTCACCAACTCGCATTTTTAACGTCAAAAAACCCTTCGTTTTTAGTGTTTTTCCAAAAAACGGTGGGGGCGTTGCCAAACACTATCGTGTAATTAAGAAATTCAAAAAAGGCATTATTAAGGAACCTTTGTTTAGGGACTATCCAAGTTAAAAAGATTTATATCCTGGGTTCCCTACCAACACTAATCAGAAAAAACAGTTTTTATGGCAAATACTTATTATGATGCGGCCGATCTGCGAAAATTTGGAAAAATAACCGAATGGAGCGAGGAAATCGGCAACAAGTTTTTTGAATACTACGGAAAGGTATTCGAAGAGGGTGCGCTCTCCGCTCGGGAAAAATCGCTTATAGCCCTTGCCGTAGCCCATGTGGTGAAGTGTCCGTACTGTATAGATGCCTATACCAAAGACGGACTTGAAAAAGGAATCACCAAAGAGGAAATGATGGAGGCGGTGCATGCCGGGGCGGCCATTGAAAGCGGAGCTACCTTGGTACACGGGGTGCAGATGATGAACAAGTACAATAAGTTGAGTATGTAAAAATGAAGTCGAAAAAGGCCGACCTGCAAGGTGTTGCCGAGGAACGAGGCCTCCTTGTAGGTCTATACCATAGGGATGATCGAATTTGAAAATGAAACAATTTGAAAATTTGAAAATGAAACCGTTTGAACAATAGGTCTTCGTTTGAACTTCAACTTTGAATTATGAAGTACGAAGAAGGTCAATCTGCTAGGTGTTATCAAGGAACAAGGCTTCCTTGTAAGTCTATACCATGCGGATGATCGAATTTGAAAATGAAACAATTTGAACATAGATGCGTGTTTGAACTGGAACTGGAACCATGAATCCCGCAAATATCGCTCAATACAATAGCCCATTAAAAACTAAAAGACATGGCTACAAAATCCCTAAAGGCAAGGCAAAATCAGCTTGCCGCCACTAACAAGCAATTGGAAATCCTCAATGGAGGGCCTTTTGCAGACGGGGAGCTTCCCTATTTTAAGGACAAACTGGGCAATATGGGGCAATTTCCCCTACGTCCCAGGAAATTGGAAATCCTTCAGATCAACGTAGGCTACATGTGCAACCAGGTATGCGAGCACTGCCATGTGGATGCCGGTCCGGACCGAAAGGAAATTATGACCAGGGCCACCATGATGCAATGTCTGGAGGTCATCCGAAGAACGGGGGCACATACGTTGGACCTCACCGGGGGAGCACCCGAGATGAACCCTAACTTTAGGTGGTTTGTGGAAGAGGCGGCCAAGGCGGGGATCCAGGATTTTATTGTACGATCCAACCTTACCATTATCCGGGCCAACAAAAAATACCATGACTTGCCGCAATTCTTTAAAAAGCACAATGTACATGTGGTTTCCTCCATGCCCCACTATACCCGTGGGAAAACGGACAAACAACGTGGAAACGGCGTTTTTGATAAGTCCATAAAGGCCCTACAGGAGCTTAACAGTGTGGGTTATGGTATGCCGGGAAGCGATTTGCGACTGGATTTGGTCTATAATCCGTCCGGGGCCTACCTTCCCGGAGACCAGGCGGCCCTTGAAAACGATTTTAAAAAGGCCCTCATGGAAGATTTTAGTATACGTTTCCACAATCTCTTTGCCATTACCAACCTCCCCATTTCCCGTTTTCTGGATTACCTTATTGCATCGGAGAACTATGAGGACTATATGTATTCCTTGGTAGAGGCCTTTAATCCCGCTGCCGTGGAGAACGTAATGTGTACCAATACGCTCTCCGTTAGTTGGGACGGTTGGCTCTACGATTGCGACTTTAATCAAATGTTGGGGCTAAAGGTGGCCAGCAAGGTAAAGCATATAAAAGATTACAATGAAGATATGCTGAACAACAGGGACATCATCATCTCACAGCATTGCTACGGTTGTACCGCGGGGGCCGGGAGCAGCTGCCAGGGAACGGTTACCTAATAGTAACGGGAAATTGACCCAATGGACCGTTTTTCCATACCAAGGGATAGTGAATGGGCTTCTTCTTCCGCACACGATCTAGCAAAGAACGAGAATCCCTTTTTTAATGAAGAAATTCTTGTCATCCACACTATCTTGGCCGTACACTTTACTTGGCGTTCCTAGACTTGAAGCCTTTAAATCTGGTAAGTACGGCCTGATTTCATACAAATTTTGCCGTTTATCGACAAACCGACCCGTTGGTCGGTAGGAGGAAAAAATGAACCTTATTTTGAAATGAATTTTCGCGCTTAAACGAGTTTTTGGTGGGTTTTATCCGTGATTGGAAATGCATTCCTTATGGAGATGGTTATCTATTTAAACCTAATAGTCTTTTTGACTCTAAATTTCCAAAATCATGGACAAGAACCTAAAACGAATGGCGACCATGCAACGAATGCAGGTAACCGGCCTAAATCTTTTTTACAAAAATGGCTACTACAACACTAGTGTAGACGATATCCTAAAAGAACTTTCCCTGTCGAAAGGTGCCTTTTACTATCATTTTGATTCCAAAGAGGATTTTTTTATCCAAATTGCGGAAAACCTTTTGGTACGCAAAATCTACAGTATGCTCATTGAGCCTATTGAAGGCCATGACAATCCTTTAAAGCTTATTGTCAACTGTTTTGAAGATGTCCTGGAAACAGCGGTACACAACGAAATGGATTATGGCTTCGTCCTGGGCAACTTTATAAATGAGTTTAATGCACGAAACCCTAAAATCATGCGGCACTTGAACGATATTCTAAAAATATGGGAGGTAAATCTAGTTTCCGCCATACAAAAGGGTAAGTTTGATGGTCATATAGACCGCCACGTGGATGCCGAAGGGGTAGCCCTTTATCTCATAAGTTCTTACATTGGTATTAGGACCCTAATGGTAGAGACCGCACCTAGTGCTCAAAAGTACAAGTTTATGGCCCAATTGCGCTATTTCCTTAAGTCTATCGAATCCAAACCTCAGACCGCATAGAAAAAATCTACTTTACTTGGCATACCTGATGTATTTTTAAGACTACCTCTTTGACAGGAATGGTAGCTATGGCATGCGCGTAGTCTTCTGGGTAACGGTTGCCGTAGACCGAGGTGGGAATCAAAGGATATGCTTTTCTATCTGCCATAAGGGAATTTTCCATGGGCTGCCCAAAGGGTGCAAATCCCGCATAAGGATGGGTTACACCCCAGAGACTAATAACAGGAACCCCATAGATGGCCGCTAGATGGCCATTGCCACTGTCCATGGCCAAGAGGGCATCTAGATGCGAAATAAGGACAAGTTCCTCAGCAAAGGAAAACTTTCCACAAACATTGATGCACCCCTGATGGCCATTTGCCAAAGTCTGCAACAGTTGTGCCTCATGAGCCCCTCCCCCAAAAAGCATTACCGTATACTCTTTGGTATTTAACAAGGCCTCAATCACATTTTTAATCATTTCCAGCGGATATTGTTTCCCGGGAAATGCCGCAAAAGGGGCTATTCCCAACCATTTCCGATCTTTAGGGCCAACCAAATCTTTTAACTTAGGGGAGAATGGCCCCTTTGGCAAAACGGGAACATTGGAAATATCCAAGGGAAATCCCATTTGTGCAAAAACATCGGCATAACGTTGGTGGGTAGTCTTTAGTTGTAGAAAAACCTTGTTTGTCCCCCGTGTCAACCTCCTTTTTGCCCGTCTACCCTTATCAATTTGAAAAAAGGGAATCCCGCCAAGGAAAAAGAAAACCCTTAAGATTTTCGTGCGCAGCACATTATGCAAATCGACCACGGCACCAAAACCAAGACCCTTTAACTCCCGATACAGCCGCCATAGCCCAAAAAGGCCCTTGTGTTTTCCCTTTAAATCTGCGCCATATACCTTTACATTGGAGAGTTCTAGGAACATGGGTGAAAAGAAAGGGCGTGTTAACACCGTAATGTGAAGATCCGGATATTGGCGGGTCAAAGCTTGAAGTACAGGAACGGTCATGGCAACATCGCCCATGGCGGAAAGGCGGATTACCAAAAGATTTCCCTGCCGCTCCCCGTTTTCCTTAATCCCGATTGCCACGAAGTACGGGATTCATTTCCTCGTCATTGTACATCTTCATCTGCTTGTAGACCTTCATATATTTTCTACCTGCCTCGATATCACTTAGCAGTTGGTCTATGGCCGTGGAAAGGTCTTTTCCCTGCTCCAAAAGGACATTAAGCTTCTCCTGGCATTGCAGCACATGTTCCGGAGCGGCATCCTCACGATCCACTTCCTCCTGCATATGGTATATCTTAAGGGCCAGAATAGAGAGGCGATCTAGGGCCCAGGCCGGACTTTCCGTGTTTATGGTGGCGCTGTCAAGAACATGAACCGATTGGTATTTTTTGAGAAAATAGCTATCTATAAATTCAACAAGATCTGTGCGGTCTTGGTTGCTGGCATCGATCTTGCGTTTTATTTCCAGCGCATATCCCGGCTGTATGTCCGGATCTCGGATAATGTCCTCATAATGCCACTGTACCGTATCGATCCAATTTTTTCGATATAACAAGTGGGCGATCTCTTCTTTGGGATAGGGATTTTCAAAAGGCTGGTCCACTGTATCCAAATCGTGGTACTTGAGGATGCTTTCCTTAAAAACGGCTAGGGCAAGTTTACTGAACATAACGCTTTTCTTTACTTCAAATATACCCCATTTATTTCAAGATCAAGCTGATGAAGAACACCAGGAAAGGAATAAGAATAGATGCCATTAAGACCATTTCCTTAATATTGGCCTTTTTTAGGGATTCTATGTAATTGGTCATAAAGACTACCGCGGGAAAAAAGGTCAGAATAACAGGGTAGGCACTGTCCGATGTCGCCAAGACCTTAAGCACGATCCCAATCAGGAAGGAAAGTGCTATAAGACGCATGGTCACTATCTTTCCCAATCCAGTATTGCCCAGTCTTAAAAAGGCCAGCAGCCCTGCAAGCAAGGTCGCCAGAATATAAATAAGCAAACGGGAGCTATTGCCCCAATCAAAAAAGTACTTTGAACTAAAGTCAAAATCAAATCGAGACCATTGGGCCATCAAATAAGGCTTTTCCAATAGTATAAGAATCCCATAGGTAATGGTAAATACGGCAAAACCAGCCGCTAGGGGGACCAACCAGTTTCTGATATTCTTGGGCTCATAGGTGTAAATGGCCGCGAGAACCAGAAGCAAATAGAGCATGGCCCAGTTATAGAAAAGACTGGCAACCAAAATCCATAATGTGGCATCAAAAATTTTCGATTTTACGTTTTTAAGTGATTTAAGACTGATCAACCTCCGTGTGCCCAGCAACAGGAAAAGACTGCAGCATATAGCGTTAACATCCGTCATAGTCTCCGGAAACACCAACATAAGCAAAGCGTAAAACAGCAGGGCGAAAGAGTTGGTCCCCGTTATTTTGTTCCGATGGCAAATAAAATTGACCAGGAAAAGACTGAACAACAGTATGCCCAAAACCAATAAACGCCAGACAAATTCCTCGGCGGAGTAGGTACGGCCAAAGAGAAAAAAATGCGCCAGCCAGTAAAAAACGAACAAAGGGGCAAATACGATTATGAAGTTTATGGGTTTGGTTTTTTCAAAAATGCTTGAAATCATCCCGGCTTTTTATACATTTGCAGGTAAATATACAGTAAGATGACTGCATTTTTCCGAGGGATAGAGACTTTATTCGTTGATTATCTTTTTGCACCCTATGACGCACTTAGGAGCTTGGATAATTGGTGGTTGGCCAATATTGTGAACTGGTTGTTGTTTATTATCGGTTCCGTGGCCTTTGTGTATTGGATGTTGCAACTGAAGAAATTCAACGACAATAACGAAGAGGACAAGAGTATTTCCTCACATTCCTATCTTTAAAGCCTCCCCCAGCCTCCCGCAAAAACGGCGGGACAGGCTCTCCCAAGGAGGGGAGACACTAAAAACCTTAAGACCTGAAGCTAAGGTTCGTCTTAGAAGATTTTTTTTTTTCAAAGGATAATGACCTCCCCCGATCCCTCCCAAGGAGGGGGAATCCGCTTAGCGCCTTTTCGCTATAGATCAAAGCCAATGTCCTTTCTATAGGCCATTTTTTCAAAACAGACCTTTTGGATATTGGCGTAGGATTCCGAAAGGGCTTCCCTGAAGTTGTCCCCAAAGCCTGTAAAGGCCATTACGCGGCCCCCGTTGGTACGCACTTTGCCGTTTTCCAGTTTGGTGCCGGCATGGAAAACCAAGGCATCCTTTAGGGTTTCCAGACCCAAAATTTCATGTCCCTTTTCATAAGCTTCGGGGTAACCTCCGGAGACCGTCATGACTGTAGTGGCGGAACGTTCGTCCAATTCCAGATCTATTCGGTGCAACTCCTTATCGGCCAACGCCTTAAAAAGATCTACTAGGTCGTTTTTGATTCTTGGGAGCACTACCTCGGTCTCGGGATCCCCCATACGAACGTTGTATTCTATAACGTACGGATCATTTCCTACCTTGATCAACCCGATGAAGATGAACCCTTGGTAGGGCAGATTATCCCTTTTAAGCCCTTCTAAGGTGGGTTTTACAATGCGGTTGTCAATACTTTGCATAAGTTCCTTATCCGCAAAGGGAACGGGCGATATGGCCCCCATTCCTCCCGTATTGAGTCCTTTGTCCCCTTCCCCTATACGTTTGTAGTCCTTGGCGGTGGGCAGTATTTTGTAGCTCTCCCCATCCGTCAGCACAAAAACACTAAGCTCAATACCGGACAAAAACTCCTCGATGACCACTGTATTACCGGCATTTCCGAACTTGGCATCTACTAGCATGGCCCTAAGCTCTTGTCTGGCCGCGCCCAGGTCGTTAAGGATAACTACGCCCTTTCCTGCGGCAAGGCCATCGGCCTTTAGGACATAGGGTGGGTCCAGGGTCTCCAAAAACCGGTAGGCCTTGTCCAAGTTTTTGCCGGTAAAACTTTGGTATGCGGCGGTAGGAATCCCATGCCTTTGCATAAACTGTTTGGCAAAATCCTTACTGCCCTCCAATTTTGCCGCCGCCTGTTGGGGGCCAATAACGGCAATGTGCCTCAATTCAGCATCTTGGAGGAAAAAATCATGAATCCCGTTTACCAGAGGGTCTTCCGGGCCTACTACCATCATGTCCACCTTGTTGGCCAACACAATTTCCTTGATGCCCTCAAAGTCATCTACACCAATCGGTATGTTTTTGGCGATGGAAGCCGTACCGGCATTGCCAGGGGCCACATAAAGTTGATCTACATTAGGGCTTTGTGCCATTTTCCAGGCAAATGTATGTTCACGGCCTCCGGAGCCTAGGATTAGGATGTTCATTTCACTTTGCAGCTAATTCATCTTTCAAAAATAAGACATTGCCATTCGCCACGCTAATTCTATTATAGGAAAGACGGTTTTTCATAATATTACAAAAGATGATACTCATGTTAGCGTTCCTCATCCGGCCTTAGCAGGATAACTCTTTCGGTATTCCTAATGACCTTAGCCCCTAAGATGCTGCGTTTCTTAAGGAGGAGGGGAACGACAATGGAAAAAAAAGCGATTCCATTGAAGCGAACTAACATGGATTCCACAAGGAGGTATACGAAGAGTATAAGAAAAATTGAAAATTCGCTTCGACTCCCTTTTAACCGAAGGGTCAGCACTATGAAAATCCCAACCAATATGGTAAATCCAAAAATCCCAGTCTGTAAGTAGGTCTGCAAAAACTGATTGTGCGCATTATACCGGTTTTCATGATTAAACTGATAGTTAAGCCTAAGGTATTCCTCCGCCAAAACATCATTTGCATCCCCGGTGCCATAACCCAAAATGGGTTCATCCGTTATTAATCCCAATGCAGTTGCCCATGACAGTAACTTTGCCTTTTCCGGTGTCGTTTTTTGTATGCCCTGGGCATGGTAATTTTTCAAGAACTTATAGGAAATGGATATCCCTGGACTTTTTATGAAAACCAGGGCGCCGAGAATAAAGAGCATCACTCCAAGGTATTTTTTTTGCTTTTCCCTTACGTCCAGGATAAAACGGATGGAAATAAGTGCCAGTACCACGTATGCCGAAATCGAACCTAAAAGAAAAACGTAGGTGAACAATATGAGTATTACCAAAAGGCGGTTAAAAGAAATCAACTTGTTCTTTAGATAATAGCTAAGTACCAGCAGCAGATAAATGGAAATATAGTTAGGGTTAACCGCCTTGGAAAATGCCCCGCCCATATAAAAACGTGTCCAATGGGTATTTATCCATTCTATAATAGCAAGGAAACCTTCATTGAAGGTCGCACTGGGCAGCGAAGTTGCCAAAGCATTGGTAGCCATTAAAAAATTGAAAAAAAAGGACGTTAAAAGACCTGCGAGCAAAAACTGAAACAATTTGCTTACGGAGGCCGAATCTTCTTTGACGAACATAAAAATCATCGGAAAGAACAGCAAGGATAACGAACGTTGAACCAGATTTAGTCCATCTTTTAGGTTCTCCGTGTACAAAAGACCAATGCACAATAGTATAAAGTACAGCGGAAATAGTAATAAGTATGGCTCAAATATGAATTCTTTTCGCTGCCTCGGTATTAGTGCAAGCCCAAAAACCATAGCACCTACAAAGAAGGGAGATGGAAGATTTATACCAATAGGCATAAAAAAAAAGGCCAAATACAG
>JBCBSN010000035.1:0-24810 GCA_039819225.1 Bacteroidota bacterium
CTTTATCGCACTTCCTTTTTTTGCATTTTTGATTTATTCCTCCCCCTTCCTTCTTTCAAAAATCGGTGCTTTTTGGATCATTTTATGGATGTTTTGGTATGTAATGTTCCGTTTACCGGAACTTTCTCGTGCCAAGCCGAAAACTATCGATGTTCCTTATCTGGAATATCTGGGGAGATGGCAATCTTTTCTTGAATTAAACATATCCTTGGGAAGAAAGGCAATTTATTGGTACGGGCTAGCTCCGGGATTAGGTTGTTTTGCCATCATATTGGGTCCCTATTTAGAGGGGCAAATGAGTCTCCTTAAACTTTTGGGAATTTTAAGCGTTTTTTTTGTATCGATCATTGCCCTATATTTTTATCTTAAGTGGGTGGTGAAAAAGCTATTTGAACCACGACTCAAAAAAACAAACGAACTTATTCAAGTAATGAAGGAACAAAAGAGTGTATAACCTGAACCACTCAGAAAACAAAGGCAAAAATCCCAAAATCAGTAAATCCAAAAAATCCTAATACAGACACCTCATGAAAAGAATATTGTTTATCGTATTACTATTTGCTTCCAGTCCCCAATTATTGGCCCAGAACATTACTGGGGATTGGCACGGACTTTTGAAACAAATAAAGTTGCGGGTGGTCTTTCATATCTCCGAGACCAACAATGGTTTTTCTTCAACACTGGATAGCCCGGACCAGGGGGCCACCGGTATTCCGGTAACATCCACATTTTTCGAAAATGACTCTTTAAAAATCACTGTAGCGAATTTGGGCGTTACGTACAAGGCCAAGCTTGTGGACAATTCCTTTGAAGGTACATTTTTACAGGCCGGTTTGCAACTGCCTTTAAAACTGACAAGGCAGGCTATTGAAAAACCGAAACAGAACAGGCCCCAAGAACCGGAAATGCCTTATCCCTATTACACCGAGGAAGTCTCCTTTAACAATGAAAATGCCAACATCACCCTGGCGGGTACGTTGACCTTGCCCGAACAAGTGGGCAAATACCCTGCAGTAGTATTGATAACAGGAAGTGGACCACAGGATCGGAATGAGGAATTGGCCGGCCACAAACCTTTTCTCGTAATTGCCGACCATTTGACGAAAAACGGAATCGCCGTACTGCGCTATGATGATCGGGGGTTCGGCCAATCGACAGGGGATTTTTCCACCGCCACCTCAACGGATTTTGCCACCGATGTTCAAAGTGCCATTTCCTATTTAAAAACCAGAAAAGAAATCGATCAGAATAAAATAGGCCTGGTGGGGCACAGCGAAGGAGGCATTATTGCCCCAATGGTGGCATCAAAATCCGAGGATATCAATTTTATCGTTTTGCTGGCCGGAACGGGAATTCGGGGCGATAGTCTGTTGTCCATGCAGGGAAGATTAGTCGAAGCGGCAATGGGCCAGTCCAAGGAGAATATGGAAAAATCAGCGGAAATAAGAAAGGAAATTATCGATATGGTCATGAAATCAGAAGACATCCCCAATTTACGCAACGACTTGACCGCGTATTTAAAAACCGAAACCGTAGTGGAAAAAATAAAAGTCCTCCTCCCTCCGGGAATGGGCATGGATCAGTTCATTACCACACAATTGAACTTTATGGCTACCCCATGGATGGTGTATTTTTTAAGGCATGACCCTGGCAAAATTCTGGAAACAGTAGACTGCGCCGTGTTGGCATTAAACGGTGAAAAAGATGTACAGGTCCCTCCAAAAGAGAATTTGTCCGCTATAAAAACGGCACTGGAAAAGGCAGGAAACAACAAGTTCAGGGTAGAGGAACTTCCGGGCCTCAACCATTTGTTTCAAGAGTGCAAAACGGGGGCACCAACTGAATATGGCACCATAGAACAAACATTCTCACCAATAGCGTTATCAAAAATATCAGATTGGATTTTAGATCAAGTGAGATAGCGTTTGTCCCAGGATAAGGTTTAGAATTAGAGCAACCTTTTATCCCAATCATATTTTTCGGCCGAAACCAGTTCAACCTCTGAAAAATCGGGATGTTTTGTATTAACAATAAAATTGAATTCTTGTGGAATCAAGGCAGAGGGTACCGCCAGCACCACACTTTCAAGATTTAAGTACCAAGCACTCCCATAGTTTTGGGTAAGGGAAAATTTTTTAAGGGTCTGCCAATTTTTGGGCAGGGATTCCAGGGACAAAGTCTTTATAAAACCCTTTCTTTCGGGCAATCGGATCACCATCATTTGATACCGCAATCCCCCCATAATCGCATTTCTATGGGCCACCATCTCCAAGGTGGCCAGGGAGCGGGAGGAAGCGGTGTAGATTACATATTGGTTTTCCCTGTTCCAACGGTTGGGCGCGCCGGATGCGCTTAAGTTTTTAGCATACTTTTCCGAGGAAATCCGATATACGTCCACGGATTATTAAGCTACACGTTATCGCCATATTCCATGGCGATCAAACGATTATCAATCATCTTTATCCCATTTATGGTATTCAAAAAATCCATGGGTCTACGCTGGTCAAGAAAAATATTCGGCACCTCTAGCCACTTGTTAAAATCCTCCGAACTGCCAAATACCGCTGTACCATGTTTTAACAGGGCAATGAGCATAAGTATGTGCTCTTTGGTATCTATTTTGGCGTTGGAAACATCCTTGGTATAGGTGGTAAGTGTTTTAGGGGCAATGTTCAAAATCCAGGAAAGGGTCTTGTCATTGGCACTGGTCTTGGATCGGAGAACCCTAACATGGGAAGGGCTAAACTTTTCGCTGGATAAATAGTTTACCACCCAAGAAGCTTCCAGTTCACTGGGTATACTTTCAAAGATTTTTTTTTCGGCCAACATCACCCTTGTAAAATTACGTATTCAATGACGTAAAATTACGCAATCAAAATCGAAAAAGCAAATTGTCATAAAAATCCGGCCAATCCCCATTGCTTCCTAGTGCTTGTTTAGGGAAAGAACCAAGTCTCCAAATTCAACGGTTCTTTAGCTATACCGAACTTTACGAAGAATACGGAGGGATTGCTTTAGGGAGTGATATGCATCCACATCTCTTTTTTTCAATAGGGTGCGGGAGGCCTCCATCCTTTCCTTGGCCTCGTCGAAGCCGTTGAGATAACAGATTAGGTAGGTGTCCGGCAGTTGCCGCAGATCAGCTTCTTCCGTTGGACTAAGGCCAATGTTACCTTTCATTTTTTGCAGTAGTGCATTATTGGCATTAAAGATATGGTGAAGGGTTTTCCTGTCATATTCGGGCGGTTCAAAGACCAGGTCGCTATGGATTTTATACGTGCCGTTGTCCTTAAAGGTAATATTCACTTTTTCCAAAGGGTAGTACGCCTGCTTTTTACCAAGACCCAACTGTACATATTCCATGGTGGTAAAAGAGTTTTCGGTATGGGTAATGACCACCTCGTCAAAGGTGGAATAAAAAAGCTTTACCTGCTCGTTAATCAATTCAATATCTACTCGCGAATAATAGGTCCGATCTTTTACTTTTTTTTTGTTTCCCGCCCAACAGACTACAAATTGTTCCTTAAAGACCTTATAGGAACTTTCCAAGTCCTTGTGCCGTTCATTGATAAAGGAAATGACACCGTCCAAGGTAAGTTCAATATTATTACGGGCATGCTGCTCTATGTTGGAAACCTTTATTGAATTAATGTCCTTTAAATCAATATCATAAGCCTTGGGCATACTTATGCTACCCTCCCGGAAAAAGACCATTCCTCCGTAATACTTCCAAATATTTTTGCGCAGGGCACAGACCTTACCGTTGGATTTTATAGTGACCAACCCTACCACTTTACCTTCCCGGAGATAGGGAAAAGGGATATTCTCATAGGAAATCAGGGGCGGATTATCCAAATAGGCATTGACCAGGTTTTGAATCTTGCTGTCGTCAAAAAAATCGACCCCCACAATTTTGTTGTCCTCGTCCTCTACACCTATTACAATAAAGGAATTGTTCTTTGGATTACTGTTGGCCAAGGCACAGACATGCTTTAAAAATTTGGCCTTCCCCTCTTTTTCGCCTATAGCTATAAATCGCTTTTTATCGTAAAAACTATTCTCGTCATTATGGGCAAGAAGGTTTTTGATCAAAAGGCGCTTATTTATCATTTGCAGGTGGCCGGTTGCGGGTTAGGAATTGCGGGTTACGGGTCGAAAGAGCTAATCATATTTGGAACCTCTTTTTTCGGAATTTTTCAGATAGCGCATAAAAGCCCCTATTTGTTTGCCTTCGATTTTCGTCTTGCCCTTGAGTTTTTCTAAAAGGTCCCTATCAATGTGTTTTCTATCCAGACATCGATATAACTGTGAACGCAATTCCCCACAGGATGCCTTGGCTATACTAAGAAACTGTATGAATTCGCGATTACCGTTTCGTTCAAAGCCTTCCGCAATATTATCCATAATCGATCCGGAAGAACCATTCATCTGATCCCTCGGTTTATAATCCTTGCCCAATGAAGTGTTTTCAATAATATCCCAGATATCGTTACAAATACCTCTGGCCGACTGCCATATTTCCAAATCCTCAAACTCTTTTACTTGTCCCATTCTGTATAATTTTAACCCGTTACAAAAACCCGTAACCCGTAACCCGTAACCCGTAACCCGAAACTAATTTTTGTTCCAGACCGATGTAGAGGCCTGGGCCGTAGGCAGCACCAAAAGATCGGCCAGGTTTACATGATAGGGCCGGGTAACCACAAAAAGGATAATGTCCGCAATATCCTCCGGGGTCAGGGGTTGGTATCCCTGGTAAACCTTGTCCGCCCGTTCCTTATCCCCTTTAAACCGAACGCTACTGAACTCCGTTTCCACGGCTCCCGGATTTACGGCACTCACACGGATGTTATGGGCGTTCAAATCAATCCGCATGCCCTGGTTAATGGCATCTACCGCATATTTACTGGCACAGTAAACGCTCCCCTGAGGATACACCTCTTTCCCCGCTATAGATCCAATATTGATGATATGCCCCCTTTTGCGGGCCACCATTTTTGGTAAAACGACCTTGGAAACGTACAATAGTCCTTTTACATTGATATCCACCATGGCCTCCCAGTCTTCCAAGTCCCCTTGGTGAATGGGACTAAATCCGTGGGCATTGCCCGCATTATTGATCAGGATGTCGATTTGGGAAAAATTCTCCGGCAAAGATCCGATTGCCCTAAATACGGCGTCTTTCTCGCGAACATCAAAACTCAAGGTATGCACCCGGGTAGAATGCCCCAACTTTTCCCGCAGTTCCTCCAACCGATTTTGGCGTCTCCCGCAAAGGATCAGGGCAAAATCATTTTGCGCAAAAAGTTCCGCGGTAGATCGGCCAATGCCACTAGTGGCCCCCGTTATTAAAACGGTAGGAAGTCCCGTCGCTCCCCTAAGGGAAAAATCTTTTGTGTTATCCATAGTGTTGTTGCATCAAAATCAGTATCCACTTTAAGATAAATAGGGCAAAGACCTTATGTAGAGTCTCCTAATCATTCCAGTGGCCCTACTCCTTGGCAATAGCAGTGTTAAGAATTCACGGTTGGCCACTTTTAAGGAACTCCCGGGATGCTGCCAATATAGACCGGTCTAGGGTACTTTATGTCCTTGGCTTGCTTCCAATAGTACAAACCAATCCTCTAATTCCAGTTGTATATCCGCCGCTTTTACCGCAGATTCCAGTCGTTTCCTGGTAGTGGTCCCTACTACGGGATGCACATTTCCAGGATGTTTCATAATCCAGGCCAATAACAATTGATCCGCCGCGGCGTTATACTTTTCCTCAAGGGATGGCATTATTCGGGCTATTCGCTCCGTTTGTTCATCCTGCTCCCTAAAATAAGCCCCCAAGGGACTCCAGGCCATGGCCGTCCGTCGTTTTGTCAAACTATCGTCAAAGGTGCCGTCATAAAATCCCTTGTTTGCCGTTAAGGAAAACTGGAACTGATGTGCCGAAATGGGAATGCGGGTCTCCAACAGGGCAATCTGTGAGGGAGTAAAGTTGGAAACGCCGAACGCCTTTATCTTTCCTTCTTTTTTAAGTCGAACGATCGCCTCGGCAATGTCGTCCGGTCTCATCAAGGGACTGGGCCTATGCAAAAGAAAAAGATCCACGTAATCCGTCTGCAGGTTTTTCAGCGACCTTTCTACGGATCGGACAATGTAATCAGTGGAATAATCGTAATGTTTTACGCGGTTATCCCTAGCTTCACAAACATATTGGATTCCGCATTTGGTAACCAACTGAATATCCTGTCTGCGGATACCACTCTCCACAAAGCCCGAACCAAAATCGGCTTCATTGGTATATCCACCATAAATATCGGCATGGTCAAAAGTGGTAATTCCCAGCTCTAGGCAGTGGTGCATTAACTGGGCCATTTTCCCTTTTGGAAGCTGCTTTCCCCATTGGCCCCAGGTCATTGTCCCGGCTATGATACGCGAATACGCACTACTATTTTTCATAAGCCGGGAAATTAAAAAGAAATCCTATGAAATGCGTTGCAAAAGGTAAGGACGGCACATTTTTTAACCAATCGTTAACAGCTGATGACTAAATAAATCTTCAATTTGCGCATTACTTAAAACCAACCTATTGACGAACAATTACGAATAAAGATGTATGGAAGAAAACGCTACCGTTGATATTGGCGCCGTTAACGAGAAAATTGCCCAGGAAAGTGCCTTTATAGACTTGTTGCTTTTGGAGATGAACAAGGTGATCGTTGGCCAAAAGCATATGGTGGAACGGCTGCTCATAGGTCTTTTAGGACAGGGCCACATTCTGCTGGAAGGGGTTCCCGGCCTGGCAAAGACCTTAGCCATCAACACCCTGGCCAAAGCTGTAAAAGGGAGTTTTAGCCGTATTCAGTTTACACCGGACCTGCTCCCTGCAGATGTAGTGGGGACACTGATATATAACATCAAGGAGAACGATTTTTCCATTAAAAAGGGACCCATTTTTGCAAATTTTGTCCTGGCGGACGAAATTAACCGGGCTCCGGCAAAGGTGCAATCCGCACTGTTGGAGGCCATGCAGGAAAAGCAGGTGACCATAGGGGATGAAACCTTTATTTTGGATAAACCTTTTTTGGTAATGGCCACCCAAAATCCGGTAGAACAGGAAGGAACCTATCCCCTTCCCGAGGCGCAGGTAGACCGTTTTATGTTGAAAACGGTAATCGATTATCCCAAAATGAACGAGGAGCAAATGATCATGCGCCAAAACTTGGCCGGGGCCTACGATAAGGTAAATGCCGTAGTGACCCTAAAACAGATTCTCAGTGCCCAAAAGGCCGTCCGTGAAGTATACATGGACGAAAAAATTGAACGGTATATCCTGGATATCGTATTTGCCACCCGTTATCCGGAAAAATACAATCTTGAAAATTTAAAGCCGCTCATCAGTTTTGGGGCATCGCCGAGGGGAAGTATTAATCTTGGCAATGCGGCCAAGTGCTTTGCCTTTATAAAGCGCAGGGGCTACGTGGTACCGGAAGACGTTCGTGCAGTAGTGCACGATGTGCTAAGGCATCGCATTGGCATTACCTATGAGGCAGAGGCCGAGAATATTACTTCCGAGGAAATCATCAATCAGATCGTAAACGAGATCGAAGTACCTTAAAAGGTTCAAGGTTTTAGGGTTCAAGGTTCAAGGTTAAAACCTTCGAACATTGAACATTGAACTTTAAACGCCCATGGATACCAAGGAATTACTTAAAAAGGTTCGTAAGATAGAGATCAAGACGAGGCGTCTCTCCGACCATATTTTTGGTGGGGAATACCACTCTACCTTTAAGGGCCGGGGTATGACCTTTAGCGAAGTGCGCCAATATCAATTCGGGGACGATGTACGGAGTATCGATTGGAACGTTACCGCACGTTACAACGAGCCTTATGTAAAAGTCTTTGAAGAGGAACGGGAGCTTACCATGATGCTTGTTGTAGACGTTAGCGGATCAGAGCTTTTTGGGAGTACAAATCAATTTAAAAAGGAGATCGTTACAGAGATTTCCGCCACCTTGGCATTTTCGGCCCTACAGAACAATGACAAGGCGGGGCTTATCCTTTTCTCGGACGAAGTGGAACTTTTTATCCCTCCCAAAAAAGGCAAAAGCCATGTACTGCGGATTATCCGTGAATTATTGGAATTTAAACCTAAGAGCCGCCGTACCAATATTGCCGAGGCTCTGAAGTATCTTTCTAATGTTATGAAGAAAAAGGCCATTGTATTTGTATTGTCGGACTTTATGGCCCAGGAATACGAGCATACGCTAAAGATAACGGGGAACAAACATGATGTTACGGGCATCCGGGTATATGATCGGCGAGAGGAGGAAATTCCCAATCTGGGCATGGTACAGATGATGGATGCCGAAACCGGTTCGGTGGTATTGGTAAATACTCAATCCAAAAAAGTGCGCACGGGCTATGGCGATTATCACAAGGAACGTGTAGCGTATTTTAAGGAAACCTTTACCAAATCAGGTTGTGGTATCCTGAGTTGCCGTGTAGACGAAAGTTATGTAAAGAAATTATTGGGTTACTTCAAACGAAGGGGATAATGCAAGGGACGTACGCAGTGCGAAATACGAAATACGAAATGCACAATACCCGGCACCTGGTACTGTGCACGAGGTCGGTTTTGTCCTATTTCTCCCTAATCCTGTCCTGCATTTTTTTGTTCCCCTATCTTGGTTTTGCCCAGCCTTCGCCCAAAGTTTCCTCAAAGGTAGATACCACTTTTATCAAAATCGGGGAGCAGATACGGTTTACGGTAACGGTGGAGGCGGATACTACGGCACAGGTTATTTTTCCGGAGGGACAGACCTTTTCGCCCCTGGAAACGGTGGAAGCCATGAAAACCGATACCGCCCAAAAAAACGGGCGTTACGCCCTTCAAAAGATTTATGCCCTTACCCAGTTTGATTCCGGCTCCTATAAACTTCCCGCACAACGTATAGAAATAAATGGCAAGGGTTATTTTACGGATTCGCTGCGTATTGAGGTCGCCACGGTTCCTGTGGACACCCTAGCTCAAAAACTCTATGACATCAAGGATTTGATGGCAGTGGAAAAGAGCCATGCCAGGCTTTGGAGGATACTGCTGTGGATTTTCCTGGGTCTAATTATTGTAGGAGGCCTATTTTACTGGTTCGTATTTCGTAAAAAACCATTGACTGAGGCTGAAAAAGAGGCCTTGCTTCCACCCTATGACCGTGCCCTATTGGAACTAAAACGACTGGAAAACTCCAGATACCTCATCCAGGACGAGTACAAGCAGTACTATTCGGAACTCACTAACATAGTGCGATCTTATTTAGAAGAAGATGTAAACGTAAGTGCCCTGGAGAGTACAACGGATGAACTTATCACTAAGCTTGAAATGTTAAAGGATGCCGGGGAACTGGAATTGGACAGGGAAACATTGACGCAATTCAAACAAATCTTGCAAACGGCCGATTTGGTGAAGTTTGCCCGCTCAAAGCCTCCTACCTCCACGGCGGAACAAGACCGCAAATCCATTGAGCATATTGTCATTAAGACTCATGAGGCCTTACCGGAGCCCACGGAGGAGGAATTGATGCAGCAAGCGGAATATCAGGAAGAGCTTGCCCGGAAACAGCAACGGAAAAAGTGGATCCTGGCCGCAAGTATCGCTGCAGGGGCATTGGCCTTTACCATAACGGCATTGGCCTTCTACCACGGCCCTGGACGCGTTTGGGATACGGTTACTTTTCATCCTTCCAAAAGGCTTTTGGAACGGGAATGGATCTCTAGTATGTACGGCTCTCCCCCAATCAACCTGGAAACCCCGGAGGTATTGATCAGGCAAAAGGTCAAAATCCCCCCGGAGGCCAAGGACCAGGTCAAGGAATTGCAGACCTTCGGTTATAGAAACGCTGATGCGCTGTTCACCGTAGCGGTTACTTCAACTACCTTTACCCAGCCCGCGGAGCCGGAATTTGAAAAGACCATTGAGCAATTGCTTAAAACCTTTGAAAATAATGGGGCAAAGAACATCATCACCAAACAAGAAGAATTCACCACTATTAGTGGGGTAACGGGTATAAAAACCTATGGTAGTGGGAAGTTCAAGATTCCTGAATCCGATGAACTGATAAAAGGCAAATATGCCATTTTAAGTTTTGGGGGGCAGGGATTTCAACAACAAGTGCTTATTACTTGGGTGGATGATGACACCTATGCCCAAGAAATTGTGGACCGGATTTTAAAGACTTTGGAGGTAAAAACAGAGGTATAGATGTTCAAGGATATTTTTTTTGCGAATCCCGAGTTTTTCTGGTTGCTACTGTTGCTTCCTTTGGCCCTGTTGTGGTTTTTTTTTAGAAGAAAGGAGCAAATCGCTTCGTTACGGATTTCCAGCACTCAAGGCTTTGCCATGGACAGCCTACTGCCCAAATTAAAGCCCATATTGTTCGTTTTACGCCTTTTGGCACTGGCGTCGATAATCATTGCCATGGCCCGGCCACAGACAGAAGATATCTCCACCAGGACAAAGACTACAAAAGGAATAGATATTGTTATGGCCATTGACGTGTCTTCCAGTATGTTGGCCAAGGATTTGAAGCCCAATCGCCTTTTAGCGCTTAAGGAAGTGGCAGCGGACTTTATAGCCCAACGTCCCAACGACCGTATCGGTTTGGTGGCCTATGCCGGTGAAGGTTATACAAAAACCCCCATTACCAGTGACAAATCCATTGTGCAGCGGGCCCTACGGGATATTACCTATGGCCAATTAAACGATGGTACCGCCATTGGGATGGGCCTGGCTACGGCCGTAAACCGCTTAAAGGAAAGCAAGGCCATTAGCAAGATCATTATATTGCTTACGGACGGCGTAAACAATTCCGGTTTTATAGAGCCGCAGACCGCTGCGGAACTAGCCCTGGAGTTTGGCATAAAGGTATATACCATAGGTTTGGGCACCAATGGCAATGCCCTGTCCCCAATAGCTTATAATGCCGATGGATCTTTCCGGTACGGGATGCGGCAGGTAGAGATCGATGAAGACCTTTTAAAGGATATTGCGAAATCTACGGGAGGACAGTATTTTAGGGCCACGAACAACGAAAAACTGGAAGCCATTTACAAAGAGATAAATAAATTGGAAAAAACCGAGATAGAGGAATTCAAATACTATCGTTACGAGGAAAAATTCAGGCCCTGGGTACTCTTGGCAGGCATGCTGCTGCTATTGGAATGGGGATTGCGAAATAGCCTTTTTCGGAGTTTTATTTAATATTTCGAGAGACCTGTCAGGTCTACAAATTTCGAGGCTCCTTGTAGGCTTTGAATTTTTTGTTATAGACTCTGAAACCACGAACAACAAATTAATGATTCAATTAGACGAAAAGACATACTTCTACCTTTTGTTCATCGTTCCGGTGATCGTAGTGCTTTTTCTGCTAGTCCAAATCTGGAAGAAACGGGCTCAAAAACGATTTGGAGACCTATCTCTCTTAAGGCGACTGACCCCTGACAAGTCCGACTTTAAATCAACCTTAAAACTTTTGCTACTCATCGCGGGAATCACTTTTTTGACCTTGGGGCTGGTGAACCCTAAAATTGGCACCAAGCTAGAAACGGTAAAACGGGAAGGCGTGGATATTGTCTTCGCGGTAGATGTTTCTAAAAGCATGTTGGCAGAGGATATTGCCCCCAATCGTTTGGAGAAGGCAAAACGACTGGTCTCCGAAATCATCAACCAACTGGCCAGCGATCGTATCGGGATAATCGCCTACGCGGGCCAGGCCTTTCCACAACTGCCCATTACAACGGATTATGGAGCCGCCAAGATGTTCCTTCAAGGGATGAACACCGATATGCTTACCTCACAGGGCACTGCCATTAACGAGGCCATTGAATTGGCCACTACCTATTATGACGATACCGAACAGACCAATAGGGTGCTGTTCATTATCTCCGATGGGGAAGACCACTCAGAGGGATCTACATTGGATGCAGTAGAGGAGGCCGTGGAAGAGGGCATCCGTATTTATACCATTGGGGTGGGAATGGCCAAAGGGGCACCCATCCCTCTTAAAAAAAATGGAATTGTACAAAGTCTGAAGAAGGACGCAGAGGGAGAAGTGGTCATTACAAAACTCAATGAGGAGATCCTGGAGGACATCGCTGGCGACGGCAACGGGGAATACATCCACGGATCCAATACGGAGGAAGCCGTGGCTTTTATCAGGGAACAACTGGATCAAATGGACCGCACCGAATTCGAGGCCAAGCAATTTGCCGAGTTCAAAGATCAATTCCAATGGTTCTTGGGGGCGGCCTTGTTATTTTTGTTCCTGGATATCTTTGTTTTGGACAGAAAGACCAAATGGCTAAAACGCCTAAATCTGTTCAACGAAAACCATGCCTAAGATACTTGCTATCGAGTAATATTGAAGTTAAACGAACTTGACCCTTGTGACAGTATTAAATTTTTCTAAATCATAGGGGCCATGTTCTTTTTTCTGTTTTCTTTAGTATGCTGGATGAGAAGTGGTTCAAACTTTTTGCATTTTAGCGTCCCTATAGCTATCGGGATAAACATTTTTAGACCATTTGAAAGCTTTTTTGAGTTGCACCCGCCTTTGGGGGACGGAAGGAAAAAAAGAAGAAAAACGGATGGAAAAGGGCAATTTTTCAGCAAATGAAAAAGGTTTAAACAACTTCAAATATCGAATATAGAATTATGATACGGCACTTGACCACATTTGTTTTTTTGGCAATCGCTTTTTCCTCTTTTGCCCAAATAGAGGAGGACCTTGACCAGGAAGCCCTTAACGAATCTAAAAACCTTACCTGGGAGGCAAACCAAAAACTTTCCAAGAACAGCTTTGTAAATGCCGAAGTGGATTATCGGAAAGCCATTTCCAAAAGCGGCAAAAACGTTGCTGCTCCCTACAATCTTGGAAACGCTTATTACCGTGAAGAGACCTACAGCGAAGCCTTTGGACGCTTTAAACAGGCCGGGGAAGTCGCGGAGAATAAAACGGACAAACATAGGGCCTACCATAATATGGGGAATGTTTTTATGAAACGTAAGGACTACCAAAAAGCTGTGGAGGCCTATAAGGAAGCCCTGCGCAACGACCCCACGGACGAAGAGACCCGCTACAATCTAGCCCTGGCCAAGGAGCTTTTGAAAAAAGAGCAAGATCAGAACCAACAAAACCAGGACAATAAAGATCAGCAAGATCAAAACCAGGATAACAAGGACGAGAACCAGGACAAGGAACAAAATAAAGACCAGGACCAGCAGGATCAGAAAGACCAACAGAATCAGGAGGATAAAGAACAAAAAGGAGAGGACCAACAACAGGATGGCGGGGATAAAGAGGAGGAACGGAAAACACAATCGGAACAAGGGGAACAGCCCCAAGAACAACAACCTCGTCCCAGTCAACTGAGCAAACAACAGATACAGAATTTGTTGGAGGCCATGCAGAACGAGGAAAAAAAGGTTCAGGAAAAAATTGATGCCCAAAAGGTTAAAGGGGTCAAGACTAAAAACGAAAAGGATTGGTAATGCCCAAGGGTTTGCGATATACGGTATTGGCGGTTTTTGTTTTTACCGGGATTCTGGCACGGGCCCAGGACAAGGGTGCCGTAACCTTCGAAATAAAACTCAGTAAGGAAAAATTGGGCATTAACGAACGTTTGCGGGTAGACTTTGCCATGAATAAGGACGGGGACAATTTTAACCCTCCGGATTTTGAGGGGTTCAAGGTGCTCATGGGCCCCTCCCAATCCATAAGTTCCTCATGGATAAATGGGGTACGCAGCTATTCAAAGAGTTATTCCTATACCCTTGCCCCGACGGCTAGGGGAAAGTTTACCATAAAACAGGCTACTATTGTTATTGATGGCCAAATCTATAAATCCCTGCCCAAGCAGGTAGAGGTCACCGCAGCGGTGGACAAACCGAACGGTCAAATGACCGCGAACGATATCGCCGATCAGAGTTTGCATTTGGTGGCAGAGGTCTCCAAAACAAACCCTTATCTAAACGAGGCACTTAGCGTGGTCTACAAACTGTATGTAAGCCCCTCCATTAGTGTTACCAATTTTAGGCCATTGGACAACCCTACCTATAACAATTTTTGGAGCCAGGATATCCCCGTCTCCAGATTTCCGCCCCAAAATGGCACTTATAAAGGGAAACCTTTTAGGTATGTAGTTCTTAAGAGGGTAGTTCTATACCCCCAAAGGGAGGGCCAACTGGAAATAGAACCCTTGTCCTTGGAGGTTTCCGTAGAAGTCCCGACCAACAAACGTGATTTTTTTGGAGGCCGTATCTATTCCCAGGCCAACAAAACGGTTTCGGCGGGTAGACGCACGATAACGGTAAAACCTTTGCCATCACAGGGCAGACCCTTGGATTTTAGTGGGGCCGTGGGCGATTTTGATTTTTCGGTCACCACTTCAAAGACCCAGCTCAACGCTTCGGAATCCCTACAGGCCAAAGTAGAGGTAAACGGAAAGGGCAACCTAAAACTCTTTAAACTACCGGAACCGGAACTCCCCGGTTCCTTGGAGGTCTATGAACCGGAATTTGAGGAAAAGGTACGTACTACGCTTTCCGGCACCCAGGGAAAGGTAAGCAACAATTACACAATAGTACCCTCATTTAAGGGGAAGTATCCCATCCCAAGTATTTCCTTTAGTTATTTTGACCCAAAATCCGGCTCCTACAAGACCCTTGAATCCGATGAAATCTTGGTAAATGTAATCCAAGGCCCTACCAATACCTCAGCGAATATCAGTACCTCTGGAATACAGAGACAGGCGGTAGTGGCAACGGATGGGCAATTTAATTTCATAAAGTTAAAGCCCAACCTATCTGCTATTGGCACAAATTATTTTTTTGGCTCTACACGCTTTTATCTCTGGTTGCTTCTCCCTCTTTTACTTATTCCTTCCGCCGTTATCTTTGGCAAAAAAAGAGAGGCAATCGCCAGTGATGTTGTGGGCAACCGGATCAAACGAAGAAACAAATTGGCCAGAAAGTACCTTTCCACGGCAAAAAAGACCTTGGGCAACAAAGAAGATTTCTATATTGCCCTGGAAAAGGCACTGCATCATTATCTAAAGGCCAAGCTAAAAATTGAGACCTCGGAATTCAGCAAGGATAAAATAGCGGCATTATTAATTCAGAAGAATGTGGACCAGACTACCATAGACGGCTTTATAGGCTTGCTGGCCAATTGTGAAATGGCCCGTTACAGCCCCTTTTCGGATGTACAGATGCAGCAGGATTATGACAAGGCCAGCGAAGTAATCTCCCATTTGGACAAACAATTATGAGACTGTTTTGAAATATGTGATTGGAATTTCTTATAGGCCATTTTTGATGCATAACGAGGCAAAATTTAAGGGCATAGCAGGGCTACGGCCGAAAATTTTAATGAAATTAGGCGCAAAAAGGGGCATAAAAAAACAATTGACATGTTTCAAAACAGTCTCTACCATCGGGATGAAAAAATGGGGCTTCTTCATACTCCTTTTCACGCTTACGCTCTGGGGCCATGCCCAAAATGGGGCTCTTTTTGAAGAAGCCACCAAGGCCTATAACGGGGGCAATTATGAAAAGGCCACCGAGAACTATCTGAAAATTTTGGATAACGGCGAGCATTCCCCTGAACTCTATTTTAATCTAGGCAACGCCTATTACAAGTTGAATAGGATAGCACCAAGCATTTATTATTACGAAAAGGCGTTGCTTCTAAAGCCCAATGATCCGGAAATAAGAAACAATTTGTCCTATGCCCAAAATATGACCCTGGACGCTATAGAAAAAATGCCGGACACTGGATTATCAAAAATCTACAAGGGGATTACCAGGCTTCTTTCCTTTGATCAATGGGCCAAACTTGCGGTGGTATGTATTATACTCTTTGTCTCCCTGTTTATTGCTTTTTTCAATTTTAGGTATTCCTCCAGAAAACGGATGGCTTTTATTATAAGTATGGTCTTCCTTTTTACAGCTGCACTTTCCATCGTATTGGCCTTCATGCAATACAACGATTTTAAGAAAGATAGGCCGGCCATTATTTTTGCTGAGGAAATTGTGATAAAATCCGAACCCAATGACCGCAGCCAGAATGTATTTACTTTACATGAAGGCACCAGGGTGAACGTATTGGACTCCCTGAACCAATGGAAAAAGATCCGTATCGCGGATGGAAAGACCGGTTGGCTTATGGGGGAAAGCATAAAAATGCTCAAGGACTTTTGAAATTAGGCTTTCTTTTTTCTTGTAATCCTTCTTTTTTTGCTACTTTGAAATGTTTTTGCATCTAGTTCTTATGCAAATCTTTTATGAAGTAAGCATACACTTTTTTAATCATACCCTACCGAACATGATTAAAACAAGTTTATGGGAACATGCCTTACCGGCAGATAGGAGCAAGCCGTTCTATCCGTGTCAAATTTTGGAACAGCTTTATTTTTAGTTAATTACAAAATCTCAATCAGATAAAATAGGGTTTTTAAATTATGCATTTCAACAAAGGCCTTGGTTTCGCTGAAACAAATGGTAAATGAAAAATCTATTTACACACTTTAAGGGAGACCTCTTTGGGGGTATTACGGCGGGTATCGTTGCCCTGCCCTTGGCCCTGGCCTTTGGGGTAAGTTCCGGGCTTGGCCCTAGTGCCGGACTCTACGGTGCGATTTTCATCAGTTTTTTTGCTGCCCTTTTTGGAGGCACCAACACCCAGATTTCAGGGCCAACGGCACCTATGACCGCCGTGAGTATGGTAGTGGTAGCCGGCATTATTGCCATATATGATGGGAGTGTTGAAAAAGCCTTGCCCGTTATTTTATCGGTTTTTCTTTTATCAGGGCTATTTCAAGTAGGTCTGGGGCTCATAGGCATCGGGAAATATATACGCTATATTCCCTATCCTGTGGTTTCTGGCTTTATGACCGCCATTGGGCTTATCATAATCATTACCCAGATATTGCCTGCGGTAGGATACTATCCTAAGGAAGATACCGTATTTGTAAATACCTTTAAACCGCAGGCCGAGGAGTTGATCCTGGAGAACATCCTCAAGGAAGAAGCTGGTGAAGGTATACTGGTACTGGAGGATTTTGAGGAAACCATAAAAAGGTCCCATGAGGTCACCGAGGAAGCTATTTTACAAGAAGCACAGGTTTTGGCAGGTTCGGCGTCCTCCGGCGTAGTGGGTTCCGTAAAAGCCTTTCCCAGGGCCATGAAGAATATTAAGTGGTTGGAACTAATCCTCGCCCTGGCCACTATTATCATCATCTTCGGGTTTAAAAAAATCACTACTGCCGTTCCAAGTACCTTGGTGGGACTCATCGTGGTTTCCGGGATAGCCTATGGTTTCGGTATGGACTACCAGACCATAGAAAAGATTCCTGAAGGATTGCCACTCCCCAATCTCAAGATTTTTACGGCCTTTGAATTTCAAACGGTAACCCCCTATATTTTTACGGCCCTTACCCTTTCTTTATTGGGGGCCATTGATTCCCTGCTCACCTCAGTAGTAGCGGATAACATGACCAAGACCAAACACAATCCCAATCAAGAGCTAATAGGGCAAGGTATTGGCAACAGTATTGCGGCTATTTTTGCAGGTTTACCCGGTGCGGGGGCCACCATACGCACTGTGGTGAACATTAACTCCGGTGGGAAGACAAAACTTTCCGGAATGATTGCGGGCATACTTCTTTTGCTTATCCTGCTTACCTTGGGGCCCGTGGCCTCTCAAATCCCTGCGGCCGTTCTGGCCGGCATCCTAATTACCGTTGGCATCAGTGTCATGGATTATAAAGGCTTAAAGGCCATTCCCAGTTTGCCCAGGGATATTAAACTGGGCCCCATAAGACTAAGTTCCGAGGTCATAATTATGTTGGTGGTCATGTCCCTGGCCACTTTTTGGGACCTTATCTATGCTGTGGGTATCGGTTTGGTCATCGCCTCTCTCATGTTCATGAAAAAAATGGGCGATCTTACCGCGGAGCGTTCCGATGTAAAGACCCTTGAAGCGGAACGGGCTTGGCCGGATGAATCCGAGTTCCCAAAAAATCTTAGGGAAGAGGTTTTTATAAAACACCTTAAAGGCCCTTTGTTCTTTGGTTCCACAAGTGAGTTTCAAGCCTTGGCCGATCAAATTCCGTATACGGCCTCCACCGTAATCATTCGCATGGATCGCATGCAGTACATGGATCAATCGGGATTGTATACCTTGGAGGACATACTGTTGGATCTTCGAAAATCGGGCATTCGCGTACTCTTTGTGGACGTACTTCGCCAACCCCGGTATATGATGGAACGGGTGGATCTTATCCCGGACTTGATCCATGAACAATATATATTTGAGAATTTTGAGCAATGCCTGGAATGGATAAAAATCAATGTAAAGGATGAATATCCAAGTCCGGCTGAATAAGGGCCGGTTTTCAGATTAGCAAGAAAATAATTGAAGGGGGAATCACATAAAGTGATAAATTTGCAGCCACCATGATCGATACCCTTAAAAAACATATTGCCGAGGTAGAAGGCTTTTCTACGGATTCTAAGGATGCCTTGGAAACATTCCGTATAAAATATCTAGGGAAAAAAGGATTATTGAACGATTTTTTTGCGGAGTTCAAGAATGTTCCTCCCGAACAAAAAAAGGAATTCGGTCAGACAATAAACGAGCTTAAGGATACAGCTACCAAAAAGATAAACGCCCTTAAGGAAAATTTGGAAAACCGATCAGAAGCAAAAGGAATCTACGGCGATCTTACTAGACCGGGTGAACCTATTGCCTTGGGTGCACGCCATCCCATATCCATTGTACGCAACCAAATTGTGGATATCTTTTCCAGAATTGGTTTTAATGTATCCGAAGGCCCTGAAATAGAGGACGATTGGCATAATTTTACCGCCCTTAACCTTCCGGAATATCATCCGGCAAGGGATATGCAGGATACCTTTTTTGTACAAACCGATCCGGACATTCTTCTCCGTACCCACACCTCCTCGGTACAGGTGCGCTATATGGAGAACAACAAACCTCCCATCCGTACCATTTCCCCCGGTAGGGTTTACAGAAATGAGGCTATTTCCGCACGATCCCATTGTTTCTTTCACCAAGTGGAGGGGCTTTACGTTGACAGGGATGTGTCCTTTGCCGATTTAAAGCAGACCTTGCAGTTCTTTACTTCGGAAATGTTCGGGAAATCCAAAATACGGCTAAGGCCCTCTTACTTTCCCTTTACCGAGCCAAGTGCCGAGGTAGACGTCTATTGGGGCCTTAACAACGAAGTCGATCATAGGATTACCAAAGGTACGGGTTGGCTGGAAATCGGGGGCTGCGGCATGGTAGACCCTGAAGTACTGACCAATTGCAAGATAGATCCGGAAATTTACTCTGGATTTGCCTTTGGCATTGGCATAGACCGTATTGCCATGCTCATCTATCAGATTCCGGATATTCGTCTATTGAGCGAAAATGATATCCGATTTCTCGAGCAGTTTAAAAGTGTTCTTTAAGAGCCCGTTTGCTATCAAGTATTTCCCTTCAGATTTAAGAGAAAAATAACATTTGTACCTCCAGTTCATTTTTGTACTCCAGGGCCAGTGTTTATTTTTGGCCGTACTCATGGAACAAGCTCCTGATGAAAAACCAAAGGAGAGGCCTATGACAAAGACATCTGAGAAGGTTGTTTTTCGGTAGAGCCTATTTGTTCCCATTTTGATAACCAACCCGTTTTGATCATGATTAAATCAATTTACGATACCAAATACTTAAAGGGGGATATTATGGGCGGCCTGGTGGCCGGGGTAGTAGCCCTTCCTTTGGCCCTTGCTTTTGGGGTACAATCCGGTTTAGGGGCCATTGCCGGGCTGTATGGGGCCATTGCCGTAGGAATCCTAGCAGCACTTTTTGGAGGTACCGAGACACAAGCCAGTGGTCCTACGGGACCCATGACCGTAGTATCCGCCGCCCTGGTGGCCAATGCCATTGACGTGGCTGGAAGCCTGCAGGATGCCATGGGTATTATTCTACTCAGTTTCCTTATTGGCGGAGCCCTACAAATTGTATTTGGCCTAATCAATATTGCGGGGTATATCAAGTATTTTCCTTATCCGGTCATTTCCGGCTTTATGAGTGGGGTAGGTTTGATTATTGTTATCCTACAAATCTTTCCGTTTGTGGGTCTGGACTCCCCAAAATCGACCTTAAAGGTTATTATGGACTTGCCCCGGTTGTTTGCCGAATTCAATTGGCAGGCCTTGGCCTTGGGTGCCCTAACTGTAATCATCTACTATCTTTTTCCAAAAATTACAAAGGCTATTCCCAGTGCGCTTGTCGCCTTGATCGTAGTTACGGCCCTTGCCTACTTTATTCAATGGGACGTACCCATTATCGGGGAAATCCCTTCCGGGTTGCCTTCCTTACAATTGGATGGTCTCTTCACCATTGATAGCAGTGCCTATTTTATGGTATTGGAATACGGGATGGTACTAGCCGTATTGGGGTCCATAGATTCTTTGCTTACTTCCGTGATCGCGGATAATATGACCAAGACCAAGCACAACAGCAACCGGGAACTCATAGGGCAGGGCATTGGTAATATGGTGGCCGCCTTGATCGGGGGCATCCCTGGTGCAGGGGCCACAAAAGGAACGGTAGTGAACATCAACTCTGGGGGACGTACCCGTTTGTCCGGAGCCTTGCACGGCGCATTTCTATTGGCCGTCCTTTTGGGGCTAAGCTCCTTGGCAGCCTATATCCCTTTGGCCGTTTTGGCGGGGATCCTAATTCCCATCGGGTTTAAGATTGTGGATACCAAAGGTCTTAAGCATTTAAGAATAGTGCCTCGGGCCGACGCCATTGTACTTCTTATTGTATTGCTGTGGACTACTTTCGGAAGCTTAATCCAAGCGGTAGGCATCGGCGTTACCTTAGCTGCCTTATTGTTTATGAAAAGGGCCAGCGATATTGGGGAAGAAGGGATGCAAGTAGGAACCCTAGCCGGTTTTGATGGGGAAAAGCCTTGGGAGGACGAAACCGAATTTCTGGAAAAATTCAAGGATAAAATCTATATAAAACATTTGTACGGCCCCCTTTTCTTTGGGTTTACCTCCCATTTTCAGGAACAGGTAAAAAACATTGGGGAGGACATAAAGGTATTGATCATACGCATGGATCGCGTTCCCTACGTGGACCAGTCTGGTATCTATGCCATGGAAAATGCTATTTTGGACCTTACCTTGAAGGGTGTCAAGGTAGTGATTACCGGGTTACAGGAACAACCTCGGGACCTATTGACCTCCATTGATATTATTCCAGATCTTATCTCGGAAGAACAAGTGTTTGGCCATGTAGACCAAAGTTACGATTGGATTACCAAGGAACTTGGCACTTAAGAAATTTGTTCTAACGTAAAGGAAAACCTTTGGCCGCCCACCAGGGATGAATCTCAATGATTAGCCTCCCGGATCGTACCATGGGATCTAAATGGGCCAGGCTATCGGCCATTTCCAAGGTTGGCGTATTGTAAATGGTGACGCCCCTTATTTCGCCATTATCTCCAAAAGGTCCGGAAATATCGGCATATCCTTCTTCGTACATACGGGTTAAATGGGCCAAATGTAGCAGCTGTAGACTGTCCAGTTCCGCTTTGCTCGAAGAACGATTGGGGCCGCGCTTTAAAAAGGCCATATAATACTGCTGCATCAGAATGGTGTCCTTGGTGGCTTCATCGACATAATCGAAGATTCGAAACCCTTTCGTCGTCAATTCCTCCTTAATCTGCGTTATGTTGGGTTTTGTTTCTTCCGGGGTTACGACCTGCGGTATGGACCCGGTTTTTGGTTCCTGTTTACAGGAAAAAATTACGGTGAGGATCAGAAAACAGATATTCTTTGTCATACGTTCCAAGTAGTATAGGGTTTCTTGCTTAAACTAGAATTATAATATCTCACATCACCGGTTACTTCCTCTCCCAGCCATTGCGGCCGTTCAAAAGGTTCGTCCTCGCTCTGCAATTCGATCTCGGCCACAATAAGGCCCTGGTTAGATCCCAAAAACTCATCTACTTCAAAGGTGTGCTCCTCGTGGGGAATGCGATACCTGACTTTTTCCAAGATAACCGGTTCGCATAGGCGCAACAAAGCTTCTGCCTCTTCCAGATCCAATTCTTTTTCCCATTCAAACCGGGCGGTGCCGGTCTCGTTGGACAAGCCCTTTACCGTAATATAGCCAAAATCGCCATCGATCCGTATCCGTACCGTACGCTCCGGATCGGTATTTAGAAATCCTTGTACGATCCGTGTAACCGAAAAGGCCTCCTCCTTGAAGGCTAGGGAATCTACCAAGAATTTTCGCTCTATCTCTATCTGCATGCGGTATTCTTTATCCTAAAAGTTGTAGCACTCCCAGCACCTAAAGCGTGGGCAGATCGTTTTTTACCTGATTCCAAAACTCGGGGTCAAATAGCAGGGCACTCCCCAAAATAGCGGCATCTTCCATTAAGGGCGAAATCTCAAAATGAACATCAATTCCGGCCTTCTTTATTTCATCCTTTAGCGTAGGAAGGAACAATGTACTTGCCTTGGAAACATTGCCTCCAAGAACCAGCAGATCAGGTCGGAACTTTTGTAGATATGGAATCATAAACTCGGCCATATTGGCCCCAAATTCCTCAAATACTTTTTGGCTATGGACGCTATGGGCCTCCGCCACTTCCTTGACCCCTTTGACCCTTTCGGAAGAAAGCGCTTCATAACGTTGTATACACCATCGAGTAGAAAAATAATCGTCCCCAATCCCCTCTTTAAAGGGTTTGTTCCAAAGACAACCGTCCTGGGGCACATCTGGATGGGTCACTAGCGGAATCCCTTTCCTCACAAAGGCACAACCAAAACCGGTGCCCAAGGTGACCACAATAGTCTTTTCATAGCTCCTGGCATTCTCTTGTACGGCTACGCCCACACCAAAAGAGGTGGCATCGTTATGAAATCGAAACGCCACTTCTTCCCGATTCAGATACTTGGGCAATTCCTCGGGAATAGAGACGCCACTAAGGCTGGTGTACTTGTCGTTATCCCCCTTGTACTGGCCTATCCCATTGGCATAATCAAAACGGCCCGGAATGGCAAAACCCAGGTTTACCGGCTGTTCTTTTGGAATATGGGCCATAGTCCGGTTCAGCGCAGTACTCCAGGTCTCAAATACGGTTTCCTTAGGGGCCTTACTGTCCACCTTTACCTCATAGAGCGTCCCCGGAAGAATCCGGAGTTCCTTTAGGTCAACAAGGGCACTTACAATATGGCTTCCGCCCACATCTACCCCAATGGCAATATCGTTATGCATAATCCGCGTTCTTATAAATAGGCTTTCTCCAAAAGTGATTTTTGGTCAAGTATAAACTCCATGACGTGAGGATTGAAAGGCAATATAAAAAATCGTATCAACTTTATGCCTATTTTTCGGAACTTGCCCACGCTTCCAATAAAAGGATCGCTTTGTACAATACGCCTGCTGAACCCCGAAATGTACCGGAGCCGTTAGGTTTATTATCGATGGTATACCATTCAAAGAACCCATCGTTTTGGATTACCCTGTCCGTCATGGGCAAAAGTTGTTCGTAGGCCTCTTTGACAAACCCATTTTTGACCAACTGCTGTATCATACGCCCCCCGAACCAGGTCCAATCGCCCCCATTTTGATATCCATAGGGGTACATGCCTTTGTTTTCAAAGGCCCAATCGGGATAGGGGGGATATAGCGTCAACCCTATAGATCCCGCTCCCGAAGCCTGAACGTTGGCTATCATTTTATTAAGGGAAATCTTGATTTGTGGCTTACTTAGCAGTCCAGCCTCAATGGCCACCGCCGTGCCCCCATGATAATAGATTTCATTTTCATTGAAATCAACCGGATATGGAGATTTTTCCAAGTACACATGCGGAATGAATTTTTCATTCTCCTCATCCCATAGGACGGCCATAGCATTCGTCGCAACACTATTCCGTATTCCCTGCCATCTTTCCTCGGTTTCCGGCAGCAGTTCCATCATATTATCCAATGCAATCAAGAACATGGCATTATCATAGATGTCCACACAATAGTGTGTGTTGTCCGTTATGTAGACGCCCCAAGGGTGCGAGTGTTGTACATCCCCCCAATCGGCAGTGGTCGCCCCATAGATCAAGTCATGTTCCTTGGACCAGCGATGATCCAACAAAAACTGCATGGCCTGCTCCATACGTTCCGCCACGGTACTATGACCCACCTTTTTCCTTAAGAACCCCGTATTTCCTGTAGCTTTGATATATTTGTACACCGCCTGGACCAAGGAGGTTTCATGATCGGTCTCTACCGTGTTCTTATGGCCACAATAGTCCGGCTCCAGATCGGAGTAAATATAGGTATATCCTCCTTCCACGTTTTCGGCCTTCTCCTTGGGAATAAACCCATCCACAATATTCCCGTCCGCTCCTTGAAGCCTGAAAAAAACCAGTAGGTTCTTTTCCAGTTCCTCAGCATCGAACACTTCGGCAGAAAGCGCTATAAAGGTGTTATAATCCCTTATCCAAACTTCGGCATATCCGTCTCCGGCATTAAACCCGGTTTTGACTACCTCCAAAGCCTTGGCCTTCACCTCTTGAAAATCTTTATTATTCAAGATTTTACGGGCCAATTCCCGATTTTCCTTTTGATGGGTGCATCCCAATAACGAATGGGGTATAATGGAAGTGCCCCCTTCCATGTCCAACGAAAATCGATAGTACTATGAACAAATACACTATCTTTCTCCTAGGGCTGTTCC
>JBCBSN010000036.1:0-24607 GCA_039819225.1 Bacteroidota bacterium
AAAAGTTCAAACACGTATTGAAACGTTATCAAGAAAGGTGGAGGGACTAGACCCTTTGAAGCCTTAGCAACCCTTTGTTCCTCCCGATAGCTCATCGGGCCAAAGAAGGTGCTACATTCTATCTCGCCCATGGGCGTGAAAGATAACCGCCAAAAGACTCCTCCCGTAGTTTTTCCTTTCTTCATAACTTTTTGATTCGATTCCTTGATATGTCATGGATAGTTGTACTTTACGAAGTGATTTAGGCTTTTTGGATTTAAGCGAAAATAGATCGTTTTGAAGCTGAATGAAGGCTTTTTTGAGTTGCATAGCAGGGCTACGGAAGGAAAAAAAGACAAGATGCAGCTTCAAAAGGCGCATTTTACGGCAAATTGAAAAAATTTAAATCACTTCTATTTCCATTTATTTTAATAACAAGTAAAAATCCACAAAATGAGCGATCAAAAATTTTCTACCGATGCCCTTCATGCCGGGCATGATGTTTCGGCCAACGGAGGAACCCGTGCAGTGCCTATTTACCAAAGCACGGCCTATGTATTCAACAATGCCGATCATGCGGCCAACCTCTTCTCATTGGCCGAGACAGGCTTTATCTATACCCGCTTGAACAACCCCACTAATGATGTTTTGGAACAGCGCTTAGCGGCTTTGGAAGGAGGTATTGCGGCGGTTGCCACGGCTTCCGGCACTGCGGCGATATCCACGGCTCTTTTAGTGCTTTTGCGCACTGGGGACCATATAGTGGCCTCCAATAGTCTGTATGGGGGCACCTATAACTTATTGTCCAACACTTTGCCGCGATTGGGGATTACCACCACTTTTGTAGATCCGGAAGACCCTGCCAATTTTGGAAAGGCCGTTCAGGGCAATACCCGTGCCATTTTTGTGGAATCCCTGGGTAATCCAAAACTTGACGTACTTGATTTGAAGGCTATTTCTTCCGAGGCCAAGGCGGCCAAGGTTCCCTTTATCGTGGACAATACCGTGGCCACTCCGGCACTTTTGAACCCCATAGAGCATGGTGCCAATATCGTTATCCATTCTTTGACAAAGTATATCAATGGTAACGGTACTTCCTTGGGCGGGGCCATTATTGATGCCGGAACCTTTGATTATGGGAACGGCAATTTTCCGGAGTTTACAGAGCCCTCACCTGGCTACCATGGCCTAGTATATCATGAGGCCCTAGGAGCTGCCGCCTTTATTGCAAAAGTACGTATAGAAGGGCTGCGGGATTTTGGAGGTGCACCGAGTCCATTTAATTCTTGGCAGATTATCCAAGGACTGGAGACCTTGGAAATACGTATGAAAAAGCATAGCGAAAATGCATTGGCACTTGCGCAATGGTTGGATAGCAAGGAAGAAGTGGCGTGGGTAAATTATCCAGGATTGAAATCTAGCAGGTACTACGCCCAGGCCGAGGCGTATTTGCCCAAAGGGCAGAGCGGCATTGTTACCTTTGGGGTAAAAGGCGGTTTTGATTCGGCCAAAAAGATTGCGGACGAAACCCAGATCTTCTCCTTGTTGGCCAATATTGGGGATACCAAATCCTTGATTATTCATCCTGCGAGTACCACACATCAACAGTTGAATGAGGAGGAGCAAGCCTCCACCGGGGTTACGCCAGATCTGATCCGATTGTCAGTAGGATTGGAGGATATTAAGGATTTACAGGCCGATTTGGAAAAGGCGTTTGCAACTATTGATAAATCCGTCTTGGCCTAAGTTAGAAATCAAATCGAGCATTGGACCTGTCGGGCTTATGTCATTTGATGGCATCAAGACCGGACAGGTTTTTAAAGCACCTACTATGCTTCACAAACTTCAACTATCGGAGTTTACCACATTAAGCGGGGTTTCACAGGATATTCAGCTTTCGTATCAACTTTTTGGAAAACCATTGCACAAGGCTCCCATCGTCCTGGTAAACCATGCCCTTACCGGTAACTCCAATGTAACCGGGGTAGACGGCTGGTGGTCTGCATTGATAGGGGACGGTAAATGTATAGATACGTTAAAATATACCATCTTGGCCTTCAATATTCCGGGCAATGGATATGATGGTTTTGTTATCCGGAATTATAAGGATTTTGTGTCTGGGGATGTGGCCAAAATGTTCCTTATAGGGTTGGAAATGTTGGAGATAGAACAATTGTTCGCCATAATCGGGGGTTCTCTTGGTGGAGGGATCGCTTGGGAAATGGCAGCTTTGAACCCCGGGATAACACAGCATTTGGTTCCCGTGGCCTCGGATTGGAAGTCCACGGATTGGCTTATTGCCAATTGTCAGATACAGGAACAGTTTTTGGTGAACTCCAAACAACCTGTTCATGATGCGCGCATGCATGCGATGCTTTGCTACCGCACCCCGGAATCCTTTAAGGAACGCTTTAAGCGGAGCACCAATGAGGAATTGCGGGTCTTTAACGTGGAGAGTTGGTTGATGCACCATGGGAAAAAGCTACAGGAACGTTTTCAGCTATCGGCCTATAAGCTGATGAACCAATTGTTGAAGACCATTGATATTACACGTCATGGCGATCATGCCTTTAATGCTTTGCAAAAGAGCTCTACTAATATTCATATCATTGGGGTAGATTCCGACCTCTTTTTTACTGCCAAGGAGAACAAGGAAACCTTTAAGAGATTGGCCCAGGCCAATAGCAATGTAACCTATGGCGAGGTACAGTCCCTACACGGTCATGATGCTTTTTTGATAGAGTACGGGCAAATGGAGAAATTGCTAAATGGCATTTTCAACAAAAACGGCAAGTTCAAAAAAGTAAAGATTCTCAAATTTGGGGGCAAGTCCCTTAGTAATGGGGAAGGATTGGGCCGCGTACTGGAGATTATCACGGCCAAGGTAAAAGATGGCGAGAGAATAGCCGTGGTATTGTCCGCAAGGGAAAAGGGCACCGATCAGTTGGAGATCATTTTGGAAAAGGCCGCCCATGGCGAGGATTATAAAACGGATTTTGAGGTATTTGAAAAATACCAAAAGCATACGTTTGCCAATATTAGCCTGGCCACGGAATTCAAGGAATTGGCCAAGCTTTTTGAAGGAGTCTCCCTGCTTGGGGATTATAGTGCTAAAATCAAGGATGAGGTATTGGCCTACGGCGAATTGATTTCAGCTAAGTTGATTACAAAGTTGTTGATAGGCAAAGGGGTAAGCGCAAAATTGATGGATTCCCGGACTTTCATCAAAACGGATGATAGCTTTGGGGACGCCAAACTATTGGAGGAGGTTTCCAAAGAGGCGGTCCTGCAACGTTTTGAGGATCTGGGTACGGGCAGTGTACCCATAGTCACCGGTTTTATCGCCTCCACCCAAGATGGTGAGACGACCACTTTGGGAAGAAACGGAAGCAATTATACCGCAGCTTTACTTGCCAATTTTTTGAATGCCGAGGAATTGCAGAACTATACCCATGTAGATGGTATTTTTACTGCAAACCCGGATTTGGTGCCGGAAGCTAGGCGCATAGCCCATCTTTCTTATTCCGAGGCCAATGAGCTGGCCAATTTTGGAGCGAATATCCTTCATGCCAAGACTATTATTCCCCTCATTGAAAAGAACATTCCCCTGCGTATACTCAACACCTATAAGGATGACAATGAGGGTACGTTGATCGGCGCTAAATCCAGTAAGGAAGGCATAAAATCGCTATCGGTAATCGACGAAGTTTCCTTGATAAATCTGGAAGGTAGGGGTCTTTTGGGGAAAGTGGGGATAGATGCACGGATATTTAAGACCTTGGAGCGGCACAATGTCAATGTTAGCATTATCTCCCAGGGATCCTCGGAACGGGGCATTGGTTTGGTGGTGGATCGGAACAAGGCAAAACGGGCCAAAAAGGCTTTGGATGAGGAATTCAGTGGGGACTATCGCTCCAAGGATATCAATATGATCACGGTAATGGAGGACGTGAGCGTAATATCGATTATTGGTCAAGACCTCAGTACGTTTCACAAACCTTATAATTCCTTGATCAAGAATCAAATCGTACCCCTTTTGTTCAACAATACCATTTCCGGGAAGAATGTAAGCCTGGTTGTGAAGAAAGGGGATCTTCATAAAGCGCTCAACGTAATGCATGGCCAGGTTTTCGGTATGAGCAAAAAGGTAAACATTGCCATTTTTGGACACGGTAATGTGGGGGGTACTTTGATCGATCAGATTTTAAAATCGGCCCATAAAATAGAAAAACGAAAGGGTATTGATCTAAACGTCTTTGCCATAGCCAATTCAAAAAAACTCCTTTTGCGGAAACAGGGTATTCCAAAAGCTTGGAAGTCCTCACTGAAGGCACAGGGGGTTACATATGAAATTGCCGATGTTTTTCAGTTTGCCAAAAGAAACCATTTGGAGAATTTGATAGCTGTGGACAATACGGCCAGCGAGGATTTCGTAGTGCACTATTTTGATTTTGTTGAAAATGGATTCGACCTGGTATCTTCCAATAAGATCGCCAACACTTTGGGCTATGATTATTATCAGTTACTGCGCGATGAACTGGCCAAACACCAGAAGCAATATTTGTACGAAACCAATGTAGGTGCCGGTCTTCCTTTGATAGATACCATAAAGCTGTTACATCTTTCGGGGGAGAACATCACCCGTATTAAGGGTGTTTTTTCGGGTTCCCTCAGTTATATTTTCAATACCTTTTCAGAGATAGAGGCACCTTTTTCCAATATCCTCAAGGATGCCATGCACAAAGGGTTTACGGAGCCGGATCCCAGAGAGGATCTTTCCGGAAACGATGTTGGTCGCAAATTATTGATTTTGGCACGTGAGCTGGATTTGCACAACGAGTTTTCGGATGTTAATATACAGAATTTGATTCCGGACGTGCTTCAAAGGATGAAGGTAGATGATTTTCTGCTGCATTTAGATGTGCTTGACGACAAGTTCAATGAGATTAAGAGAAATCAAAAGACCGGTCATGTACTCAGGTATGTAGGTGATCTTCATGGCGACTTGCACAAGGAGAAGGGAATTCTAGACGTAAGATTGATTTCCGTACCCAAGGAAAGTGCCCTGGGCCAGGTAAAGGGGTCAGACTCCATTATTGAGATTTATACGGAATCCTATGGCAAGCACCCCTTGGTGATCCAGGGCGCCGGTGCCGGTGCCGCGGTAACGGCACGTGGTGTTTTTGGGGATATCTTGCGTATTGCGGAGAAAGGTTAGCCAGGCCTCCTGAATTAAATAAAATGAAGCACAAAAAATTTGAGACAAACGCGATACGCACCCAAACGGAGCGATCTCAATATTTGGAACATTCTGTTCCCATGTACCTTACCTCAAGTTTTGTTTTTGAGGATGCCGAGGATATGCGGGCCTCTTTCGCCGAAGAAAAGGAAAGAGACATCTATTCTCGCTACGCCAATCCCAATACTTCCGAGTTTATCGACAAGGTGTGTCAGATGGAAGGGGCAGAAGCGGGTTTTGCCTTTGCTTCGGGTATGGCGGCCGTTTTTTCTACTTTTGCGGCCTTGTTGAACAGCGGAGATCACATCCTATCGGCCAGGAGTATTTTTGGCTCTACCCACTCCCTGTTCACCAACTTTTTTCCAAGATGGAATATCGATCATTCCTATTTTAGGATTGATGATCTTAGCGTTATCGAAGACAAGATCAACCCCAAAACCAAACTAATCTATGCGGAATCCCCCACCAATCCGGGAGTGGATATTTTGGATTTGCAAATCTTGGGAGAAATTGCGAAAAAGCATCAATTATTACTCGTAATAGACAATTGTTTTGCTTCGCCCTATTTACAGCAACCTATTAGGTTTGGGGCGGATTTGGTCATTCATTCCGGCACTAAATTAATGGATGGCCAAGGTAGGGTATTGGCGGGGATTACGGTAGGTCGCAGCGATCTTATTGAAAGGATATATCGCTTTTCCCGGATTACCGGACCCGCGTTATCCCCTTTCAATGCCTGGGTACTCTCCAAAAGTCTGGAGACCTTGGCGGTACGTGTAGATAGGCATTGCGCCAATGCACTAAAAGTGGCCGAGTATTTGGAGGGTCATAAAAAGGTGAATTGGGTGAGATATCCTTTTTTAAAGTCCCACCCAAAGTACAAAATAGCTAAAAAACAGATGAGGGCGGGAGGCTGTGTCGTGGCGTTTGAGATTAAGGGAGGTTTGTCCGCCGGGCAAAAGTTCTTCAATGCGATAAAGCTTTTATCTTTGTCCGCCAATCTAGGGGATTCCAGAAGTATCGTTACCCATCCCGCCTCTACCACACATAGTAAATTGTCCATGGCGGAAAGGGCGGAAACGGGCATTACGGACGGTATGGTACGTATCTCCGTGGGGTTGGAACATATAGACGATATCTTAGAGGATATTGCGCAAGCATTAGACTAAATCCAAGTACAAATTCCACTGATCGATTTCCTAATTGACGTAAGAAGAAAACGGAGGACAGAAGATTCAAATACAAATTCAAGAGTCAAGTTCAAGTTCAATCCTGAAGGGAGCTATCGGGACAAGTCCAAATTTAAGAGATTTCCGGGTTTATAAGTTAATGACTTAATGGGACATCTGTCTTCGATTTTTCCTCATTTTGAATTTGACTTTTGTATTTGAGTTTATGGGTTAATGACTAAAAGGTTGCTCCCGTTGCCTCTTAAATTGTTTCATTTCCAAATTTTCAGATTAATAAATTTCCACATTATCACATTCCTTCATTGACCCATTAACTCATTTCCAAATTGAATCATTTTTTCCATTGCTTTATTAACACATTTTAAATTCCCTATCTTAGCCCTATGCTTTCCAAAAAGACAAAATACGGCCTAAAGGCCCTTACTTATCTAGCAGTCAAGGAACAGAACGTACCCGTACAGATTGCCGAGATTGCCAAAAATGAAAACATCTCGCAAAAGTTCTTGGAAAGCATTTTATTGGATCTGCGCAAAACAGGTTTCCTGGGCTCCAAGAAAGGCAAGGGCGGGGGGTACTATTTGATCAAAAGGCCCGGTGATATTCTAATGACCGATGTAATGCGCGTTCTTGAAGGACCTATTGCCATGGTACCTTGTGTAAGCCTTAACTTCTATGAAAAATGCACGGATTGTCCTGATGAAGTTACCTGCTCGGTTAATAGGTTGATGCTCCAGGTAAGGGACGCCAATTTGGAGGTATACCGTAACAATACCTTGGCGGATATTCTTGTCTAGACCCGTTGGCGCAACTTGTATGGTTCGGCTTATTGAATTAATGGAGGATGCCGTATGACCTTGGACGCGGTTTTCCGATCCATGCTAAATCCGCAATGCTTTTGATTTTTCGATTTGGAATTTTTAAGCATTCTTACTTTTTTTAAATAATCTACTAAATCAATAGGGTAAATGTAATATTTATTTATTTTTACCGTCTTACTTCAAGAAATAGTTTTATTTTTGAAAATCCTATTAAATCGATAGGGTATAGAAAACAAAATTTCATGATCGTAGACCAACTCATCTTAGATAAGAAGGCGACCAAGAAAAAATTCAAGGAAGATAAAAAATCCGATAAGCCCATTCGTAGCGTTGCCAAGGCGATCAGTTGGCGGGTGATAGGTACCTTGGACACCCTTTTGGTTTCCTATATCCTTACGGGAGAAGTAACATTGGCGGCATCGATAGCCTCCATCGATTTTATAACAAAGATGTTCTTGTATTTTTTCCATGAACGTATCTGGAACAAGATTGGTTGGGGCAAATAATTTTATGTAGAAGATGGCATTTTCAAAAGAGCAGATAAAAAAGTGGAACATTCAGTTCAAGGGCATCCCGGCGGAAGAGATTATTTCTTGGGCCGTTAAGAATGCGAAAAGACCTGTGGTCACTACAAATTTTCGACCTTATGAAGTCGCCATTTTAAATGCGGTAACACAGGTGAGGCCCAATATCCCGGTTATCTGGTGCGATACGGGTTACAATACGCCCAATACCTATCGTCATGCGGAGGGGTTGATACAGAGATTACGATTAAATATCGATCTTTATGTGCCTCGGCACACTTCGGCACATAGGGACGTTGTTATGGGAATTCCCCAGATCGATGACCCAAGGCATACGGAATTTACAGAGCAGGTAAAGTTAGAGCCGTTCCGCAGGGCCATGGAAGCACATCGTCCGGATGTTTGGTTTACCAATCTAAGAAAGGGCCAGACGGCCTTAAGGGACAGTTTGGATATCCTTAGTATGGGCAAGGACGGCGTATTAAAGGTAAGCCCGTTTTACTATTGGACGGATACACAATTGGATGCCTATCTAAATGAACGGAGCCTTCCCAATGAACATAAATATTTTGATCCCACCAAGGTTTTGGAAAACCGGGAGTGCGGACTGCATACCTAATCTAGAAAAGAACACGATTTGGATACAATTTTAGAAGAACTGGAAACCACCGAAGCATTGGAAACACTAAAAAGGCCCAATGCCAATGCATTGGAGCATGAAGCAATTTACATCATGCGTGAGGTAGCCGCCCAATTTGAGAGGCCGGTACTTTTGTTTTCCGGAGGCAAGGACTCCATTACTTTGGTCCGTTTGGCGCAAAAGGCATTTTGGCCCGCAAAGATCCCTTTTCCCTTGATGCATATAGATACGGGGCACAACTTTCCCGAAACCATTGAATTCCGGGACAGGTTGGTCAAGGAACTGGACGTGGAACTCATTGTTCGAAATGTACAGGATTCCATAGATGAGGGTAAGGTGGTAGAGGAGACCGGCAAATATGCCAGTAGGAATATATTGCAGACCACCACTCTTTTGGATGCCATAGAGGAGTTTAAGTTTGATGCCTGTATCGGCGGTGCAAGAAGGGATGAGGAAAAGGCCAGGGCCAAGGAACGTATCTTTTCGGTTCGCGACGATTTTGGCCAGTGGGACGAAAAGAACCAGCGCCCGGAACTGTTCGATATGTTGAACGGCCAGATTGAAATGGGACAGAACGTTAGGGTATTCCCCATAAGTAACTGGACAGAGCTGGATGTCTGGAGTTACATTCAAAAGGAGCGCATAGAAATACCTTCCATTTATTTTGCGCACAAACGGAATACCTTTTTAAGGGATGGACTCATTTGGTCCGCTGAGGACGATGTGGTCTTTCGAGCGGAAGATGAAGAGATCCAGGAACGCGTGGTGCGTTTTAGAACAGTGGGGGATATGAGCTGTACCGCTGCCGTAGAATCCCATGCGGATACCATTGACAAGGTAGTTTCGGAAATTCGGGATTCCAAGATTTCGGAGCGCGGGGCCCGTATTGATGACAAACGCTCCGAAGCGGCAATGGAAAAAAGAAAACAACAGGGATATTTCTAAAGCCAAAGTCATTCCCACGCAGGCGGGAATCTCTGGAAGATAGTTTTTAAAGTAACAAACAAAAGAAATCTCCCCTTTGGGGAGGCTAGGAGAGGCCATGGAAGTACTAAAAATAGCAACGGCGGGAAGTGTGGACGATGGTAAAAGTACCTTGATCGGAAGATTGTTGTACGACACCAAATCCTTAACGGACGATAAGCTGGAGGCCATTGAAAAGACCAGTAAGCAAAAGGGATATGATTATTTGGATTTTTCCTTGGCGACGGACGGTCTGGTGGCTGAACGCGAACAGGGCATCACCATAGATGTGGCCCATATCTACTTTTCTACGGCCTCTAAAAGTTATATTATAGCGGACACTCCCGGACATGTGGAATATACCCGGAATATGGTTACCGGGGCCTCTACCTCCCAAGCGGCCATTATTTTGATCGATGCGAGAAAAGGAGTCATAGAGCAAACCAATCGCCACTTTTTTATAAATAACCTTTTAAGGATAAAGGACGTTGTGGTGGCCATAAATAAAATGGATCTGGTAGATTATTCCGAGGAACGCTACGCAGAAATAAAGTCCGATTTTGAAGAATTAATGGGCAGACGCGATTATCAAGATCAGAAAATCACCTTTATTCCGGTTAGTGCACTTAAAGGTGACAATGTAGTAAACCGCTCTACCCATACACCATGGTACCAGGGACCGACCTTATTGGAGCATTTGGAAGAATTGGATCTGATGGATATCTATAACACAGGTACCCCTCGGTTTCCAGTGCAATATGTCATTCGTCCAAAGACTGATGAATTTCATGATTTCCGCGGTTTTGCCGGCAAGGTTTATGGAGGGGAATTAAGCGTTGGGGATGAGGTGATGGTACTCCCATCAATGACCCGTTCCAAGATCAAAGGGATTTATTTTTACGATAAGGAGTATGCCACGGCCCCAAGACGTTCCTCAGTGACCATTACTTTGGAGGATGAAGTAAATTTGAGCAGGGGAGATATGTTGGTCAAAGTTGGTGATTTACCAATAATTGACAAGCAGTTTACCGCTACGGTATCTTGGATGGATACCCAACAACTTGTACCTGGCGGCAAATATGTGGTGCAGCACGGGATCCACAAGGTTTTGGCCAAGGTAGACCGTATTGATCATAAGATACATCCGGATTATTCCGGAATAGATGCAGAAGTAAGCGCCTTGGGGATGAATGATATCGCCCAAGTAAAGTTTCGGTTGAACAAGCCTATTTTTTATGATGCCTTTAAGGAACATCGTACCAATGGTTCGTTTATCCTTATTGATACGCGTACCAATACGACGGCAGGAGTGGGCTTTATCAATAATTAAAATAATTTAATATTCCTAGGACCTAAATTCGGTTAAGGGAATTTATCGATGGTTTTAGAAATAAAATCTATAAATCCGATAGGAATAGTATGAATAAATATTTAGACAGCGCAAATACCCGGAATATGCAAAGCTTTAGGACAGAAATAGAGAATCCAGTGGTACAAAGGGATATTTTGGAACTGGAAAGGAAGATCAGGGAATTCAAGGGTGGTGATTTGGATGAGGAAAAATTCCGAAGTCTCCGTTTGGCACGAGGAGTTTATGGCCAAAGACAGCAGGGGGTCCAGATGATTCGAATCAAGCTTCCCTATGGGAAGATAAGTTCTCGGCAGTTGCACCGTATCTGCGATGTTTCAGATGAATACTCGACGGGTCGCTTGCATATCACGACACGTCAGGATATTCAAATCCATTATGTGGACTTAGATCGTACCCCGGAGCTATGGGCCGAGTTGGAAAAAGACCAAGTCACCCTACGCGAGGCTTGCGGCAATACTGTACGTAACGTTACGGCCAGCGAAACAGCGGGTATAGATGTAGACGAACCCTTTGATGTTTCCCCCTATGCGCAAGCCTTGTTCGAATACTTTTTGCGTAATCCCATTGGACAGGAAATGGGGCGTAAATTTAAAGTATCCTTTTCTGCCAGTAATGCGGATACAGGTCTTTCCTATATGCACGATCTTGGTTTTATTGCTAAAATACAAGATGGGAAACGGGGTTTTAAGGTATTGATCGGCGGTGGTTTGGGATCACAACCCAGGCATGGGGATGTACTACATGAGTTTTTGCCCGCGGATCGGATAATACCTATGATGGATGGGGTAATCCGGGTATTTGATCGATATGGGGAACGAAAAAGTAGGGCCAAGGCACGGATGAAGTTTTTGTTGAAGGACTTGGGCCTGGACGGATTTAAGGAATTGTTGGAAGCCGAACAAAAGGCCGTTCCGCACACCACCTATCCCATAAATGCGGAGGAGTATCCAAAAACTGTTGTGTCCGAGATGAAGATTCCGGAAGTGACCATTGACGATACCGAAGCATATGAGGTCTGGAAGTCCACTAATCTGGTACCTCAGAAACAAGAGGGACATTTTGCTATAGGAATCAAGGTGCTTTTGGGCGATTTCTATACGGACAAGGCCCGTTTGTTGGCCAATCTGGTACAGAATTATGCAGCAGGCGAAATTCGCCTTTCACTAAGGCAAAACATCTTGATACCCTATGTGAGGGAAGAGGCCCTACCATTTTTTTATACGGAATTGAAGAAATTGGGCTTTGCGGATGCAGGGTATAACAAGGCGGCGGACATTACGGCCTGTCCCGGAACAGATACCTGCAACTTGGGCATTGCCAGTAGCACCGGTATAGCGGCTGAACTGGAAAGGGTCATCAAAACGGAATATCCCAATTACGTCCAAAACCCGGACGTTGTAATAAAGATAAGTGGATGTATGAATGCCTGCGGACAGCATAACATGGCACACATCGGTTTTCAGGGTATGAGCATACGCACAAAGGACAAGTTGGTTGCACCGGCCCTTCAGGTGCTTTTGGGCGGGGGCAACGATGGGGATGGAAAAGGGCGTTTCGCGGATAAGGTTGTGAAAATACCCAGTAAAAGAGGACCGGAGGCGTTACGTCTCATTTTAAACGATTATGAGGCCCATGGAAATGGATTGCCCTATGCGGACTATTATGCAGAAAAGGGGGAGCATTATTTTTATGATTTTCTAAAGCCCTTGACCGAGGTGGATAACCTTGCCCCGGAAGATTTTATAGACTGGGGAAATACCGAGCGTTATAAGAAGGCCATTGGTATCGGCGAATGTGCCGGAGTGGTCATAGACCTAATTGCTACCCTGCTTTTTGAAAGTGAGGAAAAAATCGAAAATGCAAAAGAAATGTTGGTTGCTGAAAAATGGGCGGCCAGTATTTACCATTCCTATTCCTCCATGGTAAATTCGGCCAAGGCATTGCTAACTGCGGAGAAAACCAAGGTAAATACCCACTCCGGCATTATCCGGGATTTCGATAGGATCTTTGTACGGACGGGAAAGTTTGTTTTGGATAGTGGCCAGGAGGTGAATGCACGGGGGGAGGATGAGGAAGTTCCTTTTGAGACCATGGTACTCCAACTTAACCAAAATAAACCAACAGAGGCTTTTGCAAAAGCGTACCTTTTGGATGCCCAACAATTTTTAAAGTCCGTGCAAGGTTTTAGGAAATTGGAGTTGACCGAAGCTTAAATAAATGAAGCAATTACGTTCACATAAAAAAGACACCCGGGCCCACCCGCCGTCATATTCGGGAAATAGGGGGAAACTCTCCGTAATCGGTGCCGGTCCCGGAGATGTGGAACTGATTACGCTAAAGGCGCTAAAGGCCTTGAGGAAGGCCGATGTAATCCTTTACGATGCCCTTGTAAATCCTGAGTTGTTGGAATATGGACCTAGCGCGGAACACATTTTTGTGGGTAAACGTAAAGGCTGTTATGCCTATCGGCAGGAGCAGATCAATGAACTGATCGTAAGTAGGGCAAAGACCCATGGCAACGTGGTGCGTTTAAAGGGAGGGGATCCCTTTGTTTTTGGAAGAGGTGCCGAGGAAATGGAATATGCCTCCCAACATGGGGTGGAGGTTGCCGTGGTACCCGGGATTTCATCTGCATTGGCAGTGCCGGCGAATCAGCACATTCCAGTGACCAAAAGAGGAGCTTCCGAAAGTTTTTGGGTAATTACGGGAACCACAAGAGACCACAAACTGTCCCAAGATGTACAATTAGCGGCAAAGTCCAATGCCACGGTGGTGATTTTGATGGGAATGTCCAAACTTTCGCAAATTGTGGCATGCTTTAAAAAAGAAGGAAAGGAAGATATGCCCGTAGCGATTATTCAAAATGGTACACGGGAGAATGAAAAGGTAGGATTGGGCAACATCAATTCCATTGAGGAAGAAGTTGCGCACCAAGGACTTTCCAACCCGGCGATTATTGTTATAGGGGAAGTGGTTGGGCATCGCGCAAAAATAATGCAATTGCAAGCTGTCGAAAATCTTGTGTATCCACAAACCATAGAACCATGAGGGATCGTAACAACCTATATCCTATTTTCCTTAAAACGGCACAGTTGCATGTTTTGATTGTCGGTGGCGGCAATGTGGCCGAGGAAAAGTTGAGATTTTTGACCAAATCGAGCCCGGATGCTACCATTACTATGGTTTCCCCTATGTTTCGCGAGGCTACCAGGGCATTGGCCGAAAAGTTTAAGGTAATTTTAATTCGCGAGGTCTATAGTTCCAAATATCTAAGGGGAAAACATATGGTTATAGCCACTACGGACCAACCGGATGTAAACGTGCAGGTATACAACGATTGTAGATCTTTGGACAAATTGGTAAACGTAGCGGATAACCCGCCCTATTGTGACTTTTACATGGGTGGTATTGTGACCAAAGGGCATGTGAAAATAGGGATTTCCACTAATGGACAATCCCCTACCACGGCCAAAAGGCTACGTCAATTCTTTGAGGAAGTAATTCCTGAGGATATTAGCAAAATGGTCAAGAATTTGAACGATTATCGCAAAACCATAAAAGGGGATTTTGAGGAAAAGGTAAACCAAATGAATCAGATTACCAATCCACTTGCCCCAAATACAAAAACGGAAACACCGGTACAAAAGGTGTAAGTAAAGTGTAAAAGAGTAAAACAATGATTAAAACAGACATCATCATCATAGGGGCGGGCCCAACAGGATTGTTTACTGTATTTGAGGCGGGATTACTCAAGTTAAAATGTCATCTGATCGATGCCTTGGCCCAGCCTGGTGGCCAATGCTCCGAAATTTATCCCAAAAAGCCCATCTACGATATTCCCGCTTTTCCAGAAATATTGGCAGGCCAACTGGTGGATAATCTCATGGAACAGGCCAAGCCTTTTGCTCCGGGCTTTACCCTAGGTGAACGGGCCCAAACCTTGGATAAGCAAGAGGATGGTTCCTTCATTGTTACCACGAACAAAGGTACCCGGCATCATGCACCGGTAGTTGTAATTGCCGGAGGGTTGGGATCTTTTGAACCCCGGAAGCCCCCTATTGAAAATATCGCTGATTTTGAGGACAAGGGCGTTACCTATATGATCAAGGATCCCGAAGTGTACCGAAATAAGAAGGTCGTTATAGCGGGAGGGGGTGATTCTGCCCTGGATTGGGCCATTTTCTTGGCCGATGTGGCTTCCGAGGTTTCCTTGGTACACAGAAGGAACGAATTCCGAGGGGCCTTGGATTCCGTGGAAAAAGCATCGGAACTGGCCAAACTGGGCAAGATTAAATTGTACACCGAGGCCGAAGTGAAAAAGTTGTACGGCGACGAACACCTGGAGGCCGTGGTGGTAAAACACAATGATGAGGCCAAAGGTGAAAGTTATATAGAAGCGGATAGTTTTATTCCCTTGTTCGGGTTGTCACCAAAGCTGGGGCCGATCGGGGATTGGGGCCTGGAAATCGAAAAGAATGCCATTAAAGTAAATAATGCCAAGGATTACCAGACCAATATCCCAGGGGTGTTCGCCATTGGTGATGTAAATACCTATGAAGGCAAGTTAAAATTGATTTTATCCGGCTTTCATGAGGCCGCCGTTATGTGTCAATATGCCTACCAGATTATACATCCGGACAAACGGTTTGTTATGAAATACACTACGGTGGGTGGGGTACAAGGTTTTGATGGCTCCAAAAAAGAAGCCAAGCGTGAGGTAGTGCAAAGCATTGCCTAGCTATCGGATAGGGGCCTGCGAGTTTTCCAAAACCTCACAGGCCTATTTATGGCTATAGTTTCGGATATCGATCTAAAATGTCAACAACCTGTTGCATTTAAGGATATCTTGGTGTTACTTTGTAGCCAGTTCATTAAGAATACTGATTTGTTATCAAGAAAGGTGGAGGGAATAGACCCTGTGAAACCTTAGCAACCCTTTGGTTTTTCCGGTGCCTATCGGGATCCTAAGAAGGTGCTACGTTCTATCCGCCTAAGGCGGGCAGATAACACGAAGAGGGCCATCCGCCCGACCCATCCTTTCTTGTTTTTAGTTTTGAATCGTGCCAAATAGCTTGGAACAAATATCCATGCATTGGGGCGTATGGGACCATATGGATTTCTGTGCAAATAATAAACTTTAGTAAATGAAAAACATAACGGAGATATTAAAGGAACGTATTTTGGTACTGGATGGCGCCATGGGCACTATGTTACAGCGGTACAAGTTTACCGAAGCGGATTTTCGTGGGGAACGTTTTAAGGATTGGGAACATCCGTTGCAGGGCAACAATGATCTCTTGTCCCTTACCCAACCACAGGCCATTGCCGAGATTCACGGCAAGTATTTTGCGGCGGGGGCGGATATTGTACAGACCAATACCTTTTCTGGTACTACCATTGCCATGGCAGATTACCATATGGAGGATTTGGTCTATGAACTCAATTACCAGTCCGCCAAAATTGCCAAAGCTGTGGCCAACGAGTTTACGGCCAAGGAACCTAAAAAACCGCGCTTTGTGGCTGGTAGCATGGGGCCTACCAATAAAACGGCCAGCATGTCGCCGGATGTCAATGATCCGGGTTTCCGGGCTATTTCTTTTGATGAACTTCGAATCGCTTATCAAGAACAGGCACGGGCACTTTTAGACGGTGGGGCGGATATGTTACTCGTAGAGACTATTTTTGATACCCTTAATGCCAAAGCCGCGCTTTTCGCCATTGAGGAGGTTAAAGAAGAACGGAAGGTTGAAGTGCCCATAATGGTCAGTGGCACCATTACGGATGCCTCCGGGAGAACCCTGTCCGGACAGACGGCGGAGGCCTTTTTAATTTCGGTCTCCCATATTCCGCTTTTGTCAATAGGGTTTAACTGTGCCTTGGGCGCCAGTAAGCTAGCGCCCTATTTGGAGGTCATTGCGCAAAAGTCGGGTAGCTATATTTCGGCCTATCCCAATGCGGGCTTGCCCAATGCCTTTGGGGAGTATGACGAAACGCCGGATGATATGTCCGGACAGATAAAGGAATATATGGAAAAGGGTTTGGTGAATATTATAGGGGGATGCTGCGGTACCACTCCGGAGCACATAAAGGCAATTTCGGGATTGGCCAAGAAATATGCCCCAAGAAAACTACAATCGACAAAGGTTTGATATTTAGACTTCCATTGCGCAGACCGCACGCTGTGGCCATTAAATAAAACATGAAGCAAACACCAGGCATAGAAACGGTCGGTAACGCCCCTACCATGATGGGTAAGGGCAGTGGCAGACCTTTACGCCTGTCCGGTCTTGAACCCCTGGTGGTCACCCCGGAGAGCAACTTCATCAATGTAGGAGAGCGCACCAATGTGGCCGGATCCAAAAAATTCCTAAGGCTCATCAAGGAAGAAAAGTACGAGGAAGCCCTGGCGGTGGCCCGTCATCAAGTGGAGGGCGGTGCCCAGATCATTGACATTAATATGGACGATGGGCTTATCGATGGTAAGCAGGCTATGGTAAGGTTCTTAAACCTAGTGGCTTCCGAGCCGGATATTGCTCGGGTGCCCATTATGATCGATAGTTCCAAATGGGATATTATCGAGGCCGGGCTGCAGGTAGTACAGGGCAAGTGCGTGGTAAATTCCATTAGTTTAAAGGAAGGAGAAGCGGAGTTTACCCATCATGCCAGGCTAATCAAGCGTTATGGGGCGGCCGTAATCGTAATGGCCTTTGATGAAAAAGGACAGGCGGACAATTATGAGCGCCGGATCGAGATTTCGAAGAGATCCTATGACATCCTGGTCAAAACAGTAGGTTTCCCTCCGGAGGACATCATCTTTGATCTGAATATATTCCCTGTCGCCACAGGTATGGAAGAGCATAGGTTAAATGCCCTGGATTTTATCCAGGCCACGAAGTGGGTACGGGAAAATCTACCGCACGTAAGTGTTAGTGGCGGGGTTAGTAATGTTTCCTTTTCCTTTCGCGGCAACAATCCCGTTAGGGAGGCCATGCATTCCGTTTTTTTGTACCATGCCATAAAGGCCGGTATGAACATGGGAATCGTAAACCCGGCCCTTTTGGAGGTGTATGACGATATCCCAGAGGATTTGTTGGAACATGTGGAGGATGTGATGCTCAACCGTAGGGAAGATGCCACAGAAAGACTTTTGGATTTTGCGGAGTCCGTAGTGGGCAAGGCCAAAGAGAGCAAAGTGGATTTATCCTGGCGCGAAGAGCCTTTACAGCAAAGGATTACACGTGCCCTGGTCAAGGGAATTGACCAATATATAGAGGCCGATGTAGAGGAAGCACGGCTAAGCGTGGATTTGCCCATAGAAGTCATTGAGGGTCATTTAATGACGGGCATGAACGTGGTGGGTGACCTTTTTGGCAGTGGGAAGATGTTCTTGCCCCAAGTGGTAAAATCGGCCAGGGTGATGAAAAAGGCCGTGGCCTACCTACTCCCCTTTATAGAGGAATCCAAGGGGGAAGGAACAGCGGGGGCCGCTGGCAAGATTCTTATGGCCACTGTCAAGGGCGATGTGCATGATATTGGTAAGAACATCGTAAGTGTGGTCCTGGCCTGTAACAATTATGAGATTGTAGATTTAGGGGTGATGGTACCCCCGGAAAAAATTATTAAGACCGCGATTGAGGAGCAAGTAGATATAATTGGGCTAAGTGGTCTGATCACCCCTTCTTTGGACGAAATGGTACACCTGGCCAAGGAGATGCAACGAAAAGGGTTCCAGATTCCCTTGCTTATCGGTGGCGCAACAACCAGTAAGGCTCACACAGCGGTAAAAATAGACCCTTCCTACCATAACGCAGTGGTACATGTAAACGATGCCTCAAGGGCCGTGACCGTAGTTGGTGATCTATTGCAAAAGGAGACCTCGGATGGGTACAAAAATAGAATAAAGCAGGAATATGATGTTTTTCGGGACAAGTTCTTAAAACGCACCAAGCAAAAAGAATATCTATCCCTGGGTGAGGCACGGCAAAATAAGTTTTCCATGGCTTGGGAAAAGGCGGAAATTGTTGAACCCAAGGAATTGGGGATACAGGTCATTGAAAATTTGGATTTGCGGATTCTGGTAGATTATATCGATTGGAGCCCGTTTTTTAGAAGCTGGGACCTGCATGGAAAATATCCGGATATTTTGGAAGATGACAAGGTGGGCGAGCAGGCCAGGGAGCTTTTTGCCGATGCCAAGGAGATGTTGTCCCGAATCCTGGATGAAAAACTGCTAAGGGCCAGGGCGGTCTTTGGGCTGTTCAAGGCCAATACCATGGAGGTGGATGATATTGAAGTGGAGGTTGGCCCGGGGACCACAGCTGTGTTCCGAACGTTGCGCCAACAACTAAAAAAACGGGAAGGTGTAGCCAATTTTGCCCTGGCCGATTTTGTGGCCCCCAAAAAAACGGGGATACAGGACTATATAGGCTGTTTTTGTGTAAGTGCAGGTTTTGGCACGGCGGCGTTGGCCCAGGCCTATGAGCAGAAACTGGACGATTATAACAGTATTATGGTGAAGGCCTTGGCCGATCGCTTGGCCGAAGCATTTGCTGAGTACTTGCATAAAGAGGTACGGACCAAGTATTGGGGGTACGCCCTGGGTGAGCGTTTGGACAATGAGGAATTGATCCGGGAAGCCTACAAGGGAATCCGCCCGGCACCAGGTTATCCGGCTTGCCCTGATCATTTGGAGAAATTGACCATTTGGGAAGTGTTGAATGTGGAAGAAAACATAGGCGTAACGTTAACGGAGAGTTTGGCCATGTGGCCGGCGGCCTCGGTAAGCGGTTATTATTTGGCCAATCCGGAGGCCCGTTATTTTGGGCTGGGCAAGATCAAACAAGATCAGGTGGAGGATTTTGCCACCAGAAAGGGTATTTCCTTGGAAGAGGCCCAAAAATGGTTGGCACCAAATATCGTGGATGCCTAGGCAGACCTGTAAGGTTTAAACCTTACTCTATACGGCCAGCGTTAGGGATAGAGGCCCTGTTGGAGCTCTTTTTCAGGCACCCTGGTGGCCGAGCGTAGTCGAAGCCAGCTGGGGGCAAGGAAAAAGCGACGGCCGAAAGCCCGTTAAAACGCCCCGGAAAAGATGTACATCAAGATAAAAGTAATAAGGGCTCTCCTGTGGGGCCCTAAAATGGAAAATGAAAGTAACCGAACATATTAAAAAGGCAAAGGGGAGCACCCTGTTCTCCTTTGAGATAATTCCGCCGATAAAGGGCAGGAACATCCAGGAACTGTACAACAACATTGATCCCTTGATGGAGTTTGAGCCACCTTTTATTGACGTAACCACTTCCCGTGAAGAGTATGTGTACATTGATCGGGACGGACTGCTGGACAAAAAGCTTACCCGGATGAGGCCCGGTACCGTGGGCATTTGTGCCTCCATAAAGCATAAATACGATGTGGATACCGTACCCCATGTGCTTTGTGGCGGCTTTACCAAGGAGGAGACCGAGTACCTTTTGGTGGATTGCCATTATTTGGGTATTGACAATGTGATGGCCCTACGTGGAGACGCCATGCGGGAGGAAAAGTATTTTGAACCTACCAAAGGCGGGCATCCTTATGCCATTGATCTGGTACGCCAGATCCAGGACCTCAATTGCGGCAAGTACCTGCATGAGGTGATAGAAACCGATGAATGTGCGGATTTTTGCGTAGGTGTGGCCGGTTATCCCGAAAAACATCTGGAGGCTCCATCCATGAGGACCGATTTGAAACGGTTAAAGGAAAAGGTGGATGCCGGAGCCGATTATGTGGTGACCCAGATGTTCTTTGAGAACAGCAGATATTTCGAGTTTTTGGAGGCCGCCAGAGCCATGGGTATCACCATTCCTATTATCCCGGGAATAAAGCCCATTGCCATAGGACGCCATCTGAATTTGTTGCCCCAGGTATTTAAAATAGATTTGCCCCAAGATCTTGTGGATGCGGTGGAAGATTGCAAAAACAATAGGGAAGTGCGCCAAGTGGGGGTAGAATGGTGTATAGCCCAGTCGTTAGAGTTAAAGGCCGCCGGGGTTCCGGTGTTACACTATTATTCCATGGGCAAGTCCGATAACATCAAGGCCATTGCCAAAGCGGTTTTTTAGACCGGATACTGAAAATATGTAACAATGGGCCTATATCTTTGACAATAACCCCTGAATACGGCTACCTTTGCCCTTAATGAATCCAAAGCTTTTCCTATTCGCCCTATTGGCGGGCCTACACTGTTTTTCGCAAGAGGGCGATAGTACAAAACGGTACGTTTTGGATGCCAGTCAGTTTTATGGTTCCGTGCTTTTGCACAACACTGATATTTCCCACCTGATTAGAAATCATCCCGGAGGAATTATACTTGGATTTAATCGAAAGCGATACGGTCATGAGGATTGGGAGGCTAGGTTTAACTATCCGGACACCGGATTTTCATTTGTCTATCAGGATATGAACAACGCTACCTTGGGCCGTAATTTTGGACTTTATGCGCATTACAACTTTTACTTTTTTAAACGCTACCTCCAATTTCGTGTAGGGCAGGGGATAGCCTATACCACCGATCCTTATGATAGGGAGGCCAATTTTCGCAACAATGCCTACGGTTCACATATCCTAAGTTCTACTTATGCGATGTTGAATTTCCATAAGGAGAGTATTTTTAGAGGCTTAGGTTTTAAGGCCGGTATTTCGGTAATTCACTACTCCAACGCCAATGTAAAGGCCCCCAATACGTCTACCAACACCTTTGCCTTTAATGCGGGGCTTACCTATGATTTGGATGGAGGAAGGCATATGGAATATCTGCCGGCCAAGGACCTGGGCAAGGTTAGGGAGCCCTTGCATTATAATCTTGTCTTTAGGTCAGGTATCAATGAAAGCGACGAGGTAGGTCTTGGGCAGCATGCATTCTATATTTTTTCGGGATATATGGACAAAAGATTGGGCAGGAAAAGTGCGGTTCAATTGGGGGCCGATGTCTTTTTTTCCAACTTTCTGAAGGAATTGATTCGTTTTCAGAGTATTTCTTTTCCCGAGAACGCTATTTCCGCCGACACGGATTTTAAGAGGGCGGGGCTTTTCTTGGGCCATGAACTGTTTATCAATAAGGTAAGTATAATAACCCAGCTGGGTTATTATATCTATTATCCCTTTGATTTTGAGGGCAGGGTATATAATCGGATTGGATTAAAACGCTATTTTGGCAAAAAGATATTTGGGGCGGTAACGCTAAAGTCCCACGCTGCGGCAGCGGAGGCAGTGGAGTTTGGCATAGGCATACGTTTGTAGTTTTTGATGGAAAGAATTAAGGATAAATATCGGCTCAACTGTGGATCGTTCCCCATCCCAACGGAATCAGGATTTGAAATCCTCCCACCATCGGGCAAGTCAGAAATTTTGAATTTGAAATTTGATGTTGGTTTTTTGAGATTTTTGATTTGTAATTTTTTATTTGCGATTTTACTCTTTTCCTGCAATTCCGAAAATGCGCCGGATTGTTTTCAAAATGAAGGGGAAATCGTCCGAGAGGAAGTTGCGGTTCCGGTTTTTTCAAAGATTACCGTTTTTGAAAGAATACAGCTGATAGTAAAACAAGGTGCTGGACAAAAGGTTGAAATAGAAACAGGGGAATTTCTTTTGAACGAAATTTCTGCTTTGGTGGAAGGGGACCGATTGATCCTTCGCAATGAGAATGGATGTAATCTGTTCCGGGAATATGGATTAACGCGTATTTATGTAACCTCTCCTAATATAACAGAGATCCGAAGTAGTACTAGTTTCCCTATCCAGAGTGATGGCATACTAGCTTACCCCAGCCTTACCTTGCTGTCCGAAAGCTTTACGGAACCTGAGGCCGAAACCACGGACGGGGAGTTTGATTTGGAGGTGAATTCTCAAAACCTGTCCCTTACCGTTAATGGCATCGCCTATTTTAAGTTAAGGGGGCAGGTACAGGGCCTTAATATGACCATAGCCGCCGGGGATTCCCGAATAGAGGCGCAGGACCTTGTGGCCCAAAACATCAATGTAAACCACAGGGGTACCAATGATATGTTGATCGATCCGCAACAATCTCTTACCGGGGTGATACGCGGTACGGGCGATGTCATCAGCTTTAATAGGCCCCCGGAAGTGGCCGTGGAGGAGATTTTTAGGGGCCGATTGATTTTTAGGTGAGATTGGTTTTTAAAACCTGTAAGGTCTTGGGCCCCGACATGTTATTGGGCGGTATTTGGATTTTGCGGTGATTTTTAGCATACACCCTATAAAGGGCCATAATCGTGAAGAGGCAATGAACCCGATCGTAAAATATTTAAAAAATCTGTTTCCGCGAGAACGCCTATTGGGTAAGGATACCTACTTGCGGGGATTTCAAAAGGCCGACGCACTCTTGACGGAATTGATCGATACCAAAAAGGTTCCTGGATTATCCATTACGGTACTTGGCGAAGGCGGCACTCTATTTCAAAAAGGATATGGATATGCCGATATTGAAAGGGTAAACCACGTAGAACCAAAGCGTACTGTTTTTCGTGTTGCCAGTGTTTCCAAACCCATAACCGCCACTGCTTTGGCAATTATGGTCCAGGAGGGGATAATGGATTTGGACGCCTCGTTCTATGACTATGTTCCCTACTATCCCAAAAAGCGATGGGACTTTACCATTCGTCAATTGGCCACGCATACAGCCGGTTTACGCTCCTATCGCGGTAAGGAGTTCGCCTTGAACCAACCGTATTCCATACGGGATGGCCTAGGGATCTTTAAGGACGACCCCTTGGTCTTTGAACCGGGCAAGGGCTATCTGTACAACAGTTTTGACTTTGTACTGCTCTCCTTGGCCATGCAGGAGGCGGCAAAAACCCCTTTTGAGGACTACGTAAAAAGGAAGGTGCTAGATTCCCTGGGGATGTCCAATACTTTCCCGGAGAGAGGTCCGGACAAGGAAAAAGCCAATACCATTGCCCACTCGCTGTCCATGAAGGAAAAAAACGGAAACAAGGCAGTAGAGCTCAGCCAGAACTACACCAAAACCATCACAGGATTTCGAAAGGCCGTTCCCGTGAACAATTTTTACAAGCTGGCCGGTGGAGGGTATCTGTCCACTTCGGAGGACATAGCGCGTTTAGGACAGGCGTATGTACATGGAGGACTTCTGGATAGAACTATTCTCCCGCAATTCTTGACCTCTCAAACAGTTAACGGCAACGCCACCTATTATGGTATGGGCTGGCAAGTGACCCGGGATAAGAGCGGAAGGCCTTTTTATGGCCATGTAGGCAGTAGTGTGGGGGCCTATTCCAACTTTTTCATATATCCCCGGGAACAGATGGTATTCTCTATCCTAATCAACTGTACAGACCCAAAAGTACAAGGGCCATTGGACAAGGTCGTGGATTGTCTTTTGGATAGCGAATCTTTTTCCCGGACCTATACTTCGGAACCACATCCACCCTTGGGAAAGTAATCAAAGGGCCCCGATCCCGATTATTCCGAATTAAGACAAAGTTCGGCAGGGATAAAGGTCATTCTATTCAAATCATAGATTAGGGCTCTTTCCAAAGAGTCAAAATACAACACCCAATGTTTGAGATATGGCGAGCTATATTTTGAAGAGGTCGTTTCTGACATTTGCAAAGAATGCCCGTGTGCCGGACCTTCTACTGCCGGAATATGTATTTCCCCGGGTACCTCGGCAATAATATTACTGTAAAACTCAAAATGATCGCCCAGGGCCTCTAGAATGTCTTCCAGATTGTTTAATAGGCTATCCTGGGTTTTATTTAGTATTATGGCCGCATCCCTAAAGTAAAGGCCTATTTCCTTAACATCGATCTGCGAATTGAATGGTTCCCTCAAAGTTTGAAAATGTTGTCTTAGGTTAGAAATCGCG
>JBCBSN010000037.1:0-23900 GCA_039819225.1 Bacteroidota bacterium
TGCCAAAGGGGGAAATATCCAATTTCTCCATTTCCTCCCGGTAGGATTTCCATGTAAGCTTAAAGAAAGTGTTGGTTTTTTCTAAGGCTGCTTTTAAATCTTCCTGGGCAAACTGGATAAGCTTTTCCTCCGTTTTGGTAATCCCGTTCTGTCTGCTGCCCACATAGATTTCCGCTGTATTTATCCGCTGCATTACGGTAACCTCGAGGTTGCGGGTAATACCTTGCCTTTTATCCTCTTTTCCTATAAATAGGGCTATTACCGAATCTACTTGTTTTTGGATATCCCGTGAATTATCAATCTGGGCCTGGTATTTTTTCTTGTCCAGCTCTTTTAGCTCTTTTTCATACCTCTTGGCCACCTCCTTGTTTTCCACTAGTTGGGCTACGGCATTTGCCGCAATTTGCGTCATTTTGTCCAGTTTTAGAGATATTTCATAAATTTCGTTAATGGCACTGTTGGAAATAGTCAACCTTGGGTCGGAAGCTACGGTAATGGTGGTTTGATCCCTTTGGTCGCCAAAGATGGCCATTACCTTATAGGTCCCCGGCCTTACTTTTTGTCCGCCTTGTTCTTTCTTTTTCTTCTGAATTTTTCGTGAAGGCCTTTGCGGCCCCTTTTCGTCCATTTGCCAATACACACGATGGAAACCGGCCTTTTCCGGTAGCTTGTATTTTAGCGTACGCATCAATCGGTCGCCATCATAAAACTCGAATCGGATAGAATCCCTTTTTGTATCCTCTTTTTGTTCCGCACTGATTTCTGATTCTGGATTTACTCCCAAAGTAGTCTTCTTTTTGGTCTTTTTAGGAGGGTTCCCACTTTCCGTTGTTTCATTTTTTTCGTTTTCTTTTTTACTACCTTCTTTGATATAATAGGTAATCATTGCCCCTCTTTTTCGATTCTCGGCATTGTAGAGGGCATCACCGCCAAAGCGACTTCCTGTTGGTTGTTGATACGCCGCCAAATAGGCCGTTGGAGGTTTAAACAGGGAAAATCCCTTCTGTAAGATGGAGGTATCGTAGGCCAAAGCCCGTAAAGGGGCAATATCGTCCAGTACCCACGCGGCCCGACCAAAGGTTCCGATAACCAGGTCGTTTTCCCGCGGTTGTATTGCAAGGTCTTTGGTGGATACCGTAGGATACCCTTCGGTCCATTTGGTCCATTTATTTCCCGCATCCAGGGAAATATATAATCCATCATCTGTTCCCAGAAGTAGTAGATTAGGGTTTTCGATGTCCTCTATAATGGAAAGTGTATAGCTCCCCACATCGTTCTGGTCAACGATGCGGTCCCATGTTTTTCCATAGTCCTTGGTACGGTAGGCATAGGGGGTATAATTAAAGCGGCGATAATCGTTGGCCACTAATAAGGCTTCTCCTTTATTTTTATTCGATGCTTTGATCTGGGCTATCCAACTTCCTTGAGGCAAGGACTTTAGATTGGTAGAGACCTCTTCCCAATCCGTTCCCCCATTTCTGGTAATATGTACACGGCCATCATCCGTACCCACCCATAGCATATCCTGCTCCACGGGCGAAGGTTCTACCACTAAAATGGTACAATGGTTTTCCGCCCCGGTGGCGTCTAGGGTCAAACCACCGCTATCGGACTGCTTTTGTTTTTCGGGATCGTTTGTGGTCAGATCTGGGGAAATCACTTCCCAGGTAAGTCCCTTGTCCTTGCTTTTATGCACAAACTGACTTCCAAAATAAACGGTGGCGTTATCAAAGGGATCTTGGCCGATGCCAGCGTTCCAGTTAAACCGGAGCTTGGTCTTGGCATCGGGCGGGGTGGGACGCACGGTGTAATTTTTCCCCGTTTTCCAATCATAGCGTTGCACATAGCCCTGTTGGCTCATGGCATAACCAAATTGGGAATCATCCCGGTCGGGCACCACATCAAAACCATCCCCAAAAGCAATTTCCTGCCAATAACTGTTTCGGATGCCCTGATCTTTCCAAACGTAGGCCGGTCCTCGCCAGGAACCATTATCCTGCATTCCGCCATAGACATTATAGGGGTATTCGTTGTCAACACTTATATGATAAAACTGGGCCACGGGGAGATTGCCGATAAACCGCCATGACTTTCCCCCGTCTTTGGTGATGTTCAACCCGCCATCGTTACCGTCCAACATAAATTGCCCGTTCTTGGGGTGTATCCACCAGGCATGGTGATCCGGATGTACCCCATTATCAACTTGGTAGGCGGGCATGAGTTGTTTAAAGCTTTTTCCGCCGTCTTCTGAAATGTTGACATAGGTAAATACGGAATAGACCCTGTTTTCATTTTGGGGATCTACATAAATCTCCGAATAATAAAAGGGACGATTGCCGATATCCTTTTTGTCATTTACCTTTTTCCAGGTAAACCCGCCATCCTCGGATTTATAGAGGGCATTCTTTTTGGCCTCTATAAGGGCGTAGACGATTTTTGGCCTGTTTGGGGCTATAGCCAATCCTATACGGCCCAATTCCCCTTTAGGAAGACCTTCCTTCTCCGTTAAACGTTTCCAGTTCTTTCCACCGTCATGGGTCATATAAAGGCCACTTCCCTCACCACCAGAGGTAAAGAACCAAGGCTCTCGTTTATGTTCCCAAAGGGCGGCGATCAACTTATTGGGATTTGTGGGGTCCATGACCAAATCTGCCACTCCGGTACGGTTATTCACAAAAAGGATCTTTTCCCAGGTTTCGCCCCCATCCGTGGTCTTGAATACCCCGCGTTCCGGATGTTCTCCCCAAGGAGATCCAATAGCGCCTATATAAACCGTATTCGGATTTTTGGGATCGATTTTTATCCGATGGATATGCCGCGTTTTTTCAAGGCCCATAGCTGTCCAGCTTCTTCCCCCGTCCAAGGATTTATAGACGCCATACCCCCCGTTTAAACTGTTTCTCGGGTTTCCCTCGCCGGTACCGACCCATATGACGGAGGGGTTGGACTGTTGTATGGCCACGGCACCGATAGAAGCGGTAACTTCCTTGTCAAAAATAGGTTCCCAGGTAATCCCTCCTGAAGTGGACTTCCAGAGCCCCCCTGAGGCGGTGCCAACGTACATGATATCCGTATTGGAATGAACTACGTCAATGGCCGTTACCCGGCCACTCATGCCCGCCGGGCCTATGTTCCGAGGTTTCATGTCCTGGATCAGGTCCATGGTAAACTCTTGGGCATTTATCCCATTAAAGACAATAAGGAGAATGAAGTAGGTGTATACTTTTTTAAAAGGATGCATGTAACGTATTGCTGTTAAGAGACTGTTTTGAAACATGTCAATTGTTTTTTTATGCCTTTTTTTGCGCTCAAGGCTCTAGCTGGCTCCTCCCTTTAAGGCCAAATCTTTGGCCTTTTCGCTCGGCCCTGTTAAAATTTTGAACCGTAGCTAGGGCTATGCTTTCCATCGCCTCGGCTCGCCCATAGCATTTGCTATGTCGTGCCTCATAATGCATCAAAAATGGTCTATAAAAATTCCAATCACACATTTCAAAACAGTCTCTAAGATTTCTATTCAAAGGGTTGAAAAATATAGGATTTCATTTGATTTTCCTAGGTTTAATAGGTGGGTTTTTAACATAGGGTTTTAAAAAGCAAGGGGGACATTGGATGAATTTTCACCAACTCTGCCTGGATTTTACATTAGCCTTGCATAATCTGATAATTTCCCTAATTCGCTTGTTGCGCGTTTCTTCCCTTTTGGCCTGATTGAGCCAGTATAGATAGCTCTTTCGTTGCCCTTTCGTAAAATTTTGATAGTTCTCAAAGGCTTTGGGAGTTTTGTCAAAGGCTTTTTGCAAGTCTTCAGGGATTATTCCGTTTTCCACATCGTCCAAAGCCGTCCACGAACCATTCTCCTTGGCAATTTGGATTGCCGCCCACCCACTTTCGCGCATCAAGCCCTGGGCATCTAATTCGTTAATATGGTCCTTATTGACCTTGCTCCAAACACTTTTGGGATTTCTGGGACAGAAGTATTGTCTACGTTTGCCATCACCCAGACTTTTAACGGTGCTATCGATCCAACCGTAACATAGGGCTACCCGCACGGCTTCCTCCCATCGCATACTTTCCTTTTTATGGGCTACCGCATAAAAAATCAAGTAGATACCTTTAGACTCTGCATGATTCTTCTCCAACCACATCCGCCATTCCCCATCATTTTTGAAATAATGCTCTTCTAGCTCTTTCATAGGCTTTTTAGTAAATCTATTTTGTCAAAAGTAGAATATAAATGTTCATCGATTTGGCGAATCCTTGGGGTTATCATTATTTTTAGGGCTTGGAGTTCTTTTACCCTAAGCTGAGATATATGAGGAAAACAATATTTTTGGCCGTGTTTGTTCTGGCCATGGTACTCGTGGGATGCGACCATAAACGTAAGGGCACGCCCAAGGTTTTGGTGTTTGCCAAGACCATGGGCTATACGCATGCTTCCATACCCACTGGAATGGAAGCCATTCAAAAACTGGGAAGGGAGAACGGTTTTGAAGTAGATACCACAAAGGTGGCCGGTATTTTTACGGATGAGGGCCTTTCCCCGTATTCCGCAGTGGTTTTTCTGAATACCACAGGAAACGTGCTGGACCATCAACAGGAGGCCGCCTTTGAACGCTATATCCAAGCCGGAGGCGGATTTGTGGGTGTGCATTCCGCTACCGATACCGAGTACGATTGGGGATGGTATGGGAAACTGGTAGGGGCCTATTTTAACGGACATCCCCCGGGTACGCCGAAGGCGGACTTTATCATCAAGGATCCCGGTTTTGTGGCCACACAGCACTTTACCGATTCCGTTTGGAAAAGAACGGACGAGTTGTACAACTACAAGAAAATAAACCCGGACCTGAACATCTTGATGACGGTGGACGAGGCTACCTATGAAGGCGGGACCAATGGGGATTTCCATCCCATGGCATGGTACCATAGTTATGATGGGGGACGTGCCTTTTATACAGGAGGTGGACATACCCACGAAAGCTATTCCGAGGAACCCTTCCTAAAACACCTTCTTGGGGGAATACAATATGCCATAGGGGATAATATGAAACTGGATTATGAAAAGGCCGTAACCCAAATTCCACCGGACCTCGATCGCTTTTCCAAGGTTTCCTTAACTAGCGGGCAGTTTTTTGAACCCACGGAAATGGCCATTTTGCCCAATAACGATGTTTTGATCGGCCAAAGAAGGGGAGAGGTCATGTTATTTGATGCCAGTACCAATGAGTTAAAGGAGGTGGCCAAATTGGATGTATATTATAAAACCCTTCACACCCCCAGAGTGAACGCCGAGGAGGGACTTATGGGGCTTCAAAAAGACCCCGATTACGCCAATAACCAATGGATCTATATTTACTATGCCCCCACAGGGGAGGAATGGGTAAACCGATTGTCGCGATTTAAATTCCAGGACGGGAAGTTTGATCTAAGCTCCGAACAAAAAATTCTGGATGTGGAAAGCCAACGTGAAATTTGTTGCCATACCGGGGGATCCATTGCCTTTGACAAAAATGGACTTCTCTATCTTTCCACGGGAGATAATTCTACGCCCTTTAACGAAAGGGGCGCAAAATACGTGCTCAACGGCTTTGGCCCCATAAACGATCTTCCGGGGAAAGAACAATATGATGCGAGGCGTTCATCGGCCAATACCAATGATCTTCGGGGGAAGATTATCCGTATCAAGGTCAATGCGGACGGCAGCTATGATATCCCCAAAGGGAACTTGTTTCCGGAAGGGACCTCCAAGACCCGTCCGGAGATTTATACTATGGGCCATCGCAATCCCTATCGTATTTCGGTGGATCAAAAGAACGGCTATGTGTATTGGGGCGATGTGGGCCCGGATGCCCGAAATGATGATCCGGCCCGAGGTTCCCGGGGATACGATGAAATGAACCAGGCCCGGGAAGCGGGTAATTTTGGTTGGCCCTTGTTCGTGGGAGGCAATAAGGCCTACGTGGATTTTGATTTTGAGACCGGGAAAAGCGGTAAAACCTTTGACCCTAACAGACCGATCAATGATTCCCGGAACAATACGGGCCTTCGGGAATTGCCACCGGCAAAACCCGCCTATGTCTTTTATCCCTATGCACCCACCGGTGATTTTCCCCAAGTAGGAACGGGAGGGCGAAACGCCATGGCCGGTCCCGTGTATTATTCGGATCTTTATCCCGATGGGGGAGGACTGCCGCAATATTACGATGGAAGGGTCCTTATTTATGATTGGATCAGGGGATGGATGAAGGCGGCCACTTTTTTTGAGGACGGTACCTTTAACAAAATGGAGCCCTTTGCTTCGGACATTGAGGTGAACAACCTAATTGATATGGAAATGGGACCGGACGGAAGGGTGTATCTCTTGGAATATGGCAGCGGATGGTTTTCCCAAAATGTGGATTCCGGGTTGAGTTATATCCAGTTTAATCCGGGCAATCGCCCACCAAAGATAACTGCGCTTACGGTAGACCATAATTCGGGAACGCTCCCATTGGAGGTAAAGGCCAAGGTAGATGCCTCAGATCCGGAAAACGATGCCCTTGGCTACACCTGGGATTTTGGCAACGGACAGACCCTGAAGACCCAGGTTCCCGAAGTGGCCTATACCTATTCCAAAAACGGCAATTATCGGCTTTCCGTTGTGGTAAACGATGATAAGGGGGAAATTGCCAAAAGTGGTTATACCTCCATTGTGGCGGGCAATACTAGACCAATGGTGGACATTACCATTTTGGGGGATCCTACGGATTCTTTCAAGGAAGGGGAACCTATCGCGTATAAGGTTATCGCCCAGGATGCCGATGGAAGCCCTATTGACAACTCTAATTTCTTTATCTCGGTGGACTATTTGGAAAGTTTGGATGCTGTAAACCAATCCTTGGGCCACCAACAAGTAGAGGCTTCCGTAACGGGCAAGGCCCTAACGCTAAGTATGGATTGCAAGACCTGTCATAAGGAAGCCGAGGCTTCCATAGGGCCCAATTATACAGCCGTGGCGGAAAAATATGTGAAACAACGTAGATCTAAAGCATATTTGCAACGGAAAATCATTACCGGAGGAGGCGGGGTCTGGGGCGAGGTGGTGATGCCTGCACATCCCAATGTTACCCCGGATGAATCCCGACAAATTGTAGAATATATCCTTTCCCTGGCTCATACCGAAAATGAAAAAAAGTCGCTGCCGGTCAAAGGGACCCTTGTTCCAAGGCCCGTACAAGGAACCCAGGCGATGGTCTTAAAGGCAAGTTATACGGATAATGGATCCGGAAATGCTATGCCTTTAACGGGATCTACATCAGTGGTTTTACGGAAAACGGGGGAAAATGCTTCCTCAAAATAAAAATGAATCCTAATCCACCCTTTTGGATTTAATATAAAAATTGCGGTCCACCTTAAAGTTAGCAATGGCGTCATCCATTTCTTCGGTTTTCCAATCTTTGTCGGGAAAGATCCAGAGTATTTTTTCATCTAGGAGAACCCGCACGGGCATATCAAAATCGGCGACCACATCGGTATAACGATAAGTGAGGGATTTTCCCCTGATTTTGTATTCCAGTTTGGGGATGAGGGTAGTACGGAGGTATTGATTAAAAAAGGCACTTAGGTCTTTTTCGGTCTTTTCGCTAATGTAATCCTCGATCTGTTGTGTCGTCACGGTCTGGTGGTAAAAATCCCGATTAAGCCCGCGTAGGATACTGCGCCATTTTTCATCGTCCTCGATCAACTGCCGTAAGGTATGCAACATATTAGATCCCTTGTAGTACATATCGGAACTACCTTCGTGATTAACATCATATTTTCCTATAATAGGACGGTCGTTGCGGATAAGGCCCCGGGTGCCAATAACATAATCGGCAGCTGCTTCAGGGCCATGGTAATAGTCCAAAAACAGATTTTCGGAATAGGCAGTGAATCCTTCGTGTATCCACATATCCGCAATATCCTTGTTCGTGATATTGTTGGCAAACCATTCGTGCCCTGCTTCATGAATGATGATAAAATCGAACTTAAGGCCCCATCCCGTTCCTGAAAGATCCCGACCCAGATAGCCGTATTGGTACTGATTTCCATAGGTAACGGAACTCTGATGCTCCATACCCAAATAGGGCACTTCTACCAGTTTAAAGCCATCCGCATAGAAAGGATATTGTCCAAACCAATGTTCAAATGCCCTTAACATTTGAGGCACTTGTTGAAACTGCCTTTGCGCCTGGTCATAGTTCTGGGGGAGTACATAATAGTCCAAGGTCAGGGTACCTGCCTCCCCTTCGAAGGTATCCTCAAAATGTTTGTAATCGGCTATGTTTACGTTTACCCCATAATTGTTGATGGGGTTTTTCACAAACCAGTGGTAGGTCTTGGTATGTTCATCCTCTTCAATTTTTCGCAATCGCCCATTGGAAACATTCATAAGCACTTTGGGCACTGTAACACTTATGGCCATGCTGTCTACCTCGTCGTACATATGGTCCTTGTTGGGCCACCATACACTGGCTCCGAGACCTTGACAGGAAGTAGCGATAAAATGCTTGCCCCTACTATCCTTTTTCCAGGAGAACCCGCCGTCCCATGGTGGGTTTCGGGCCTCCTTGGGATACCCGGAATAGTACACTTTAATGGCATTGAATTCCCCTTTTTGTTGTGGTTTTTGCAGGGTGACAAAATGGGCATTACCATTGGAACTTAATTGTAATTCTTTTCCCTCTTGAAACACTTTTTCGATTTTTAAGGGGGATTGAAGATCTATCTGTATCAGTTGATTGGGCTCCAGGACTTGATACCGAATGGTATTGCTGCCCGAAACAAACCGTTTTTCAGGATCTACGGCAATGTCCAGATGGTAGTAGTTGAGGTCCCACCACGCCCGTTCCGGAGTAATACTGCCCCTTAAGGTATCCTGTTCGGTAAAACCTTGGGCCATGCCTAGGGAAATGGACGCGTACCAAAAAACCAAAGTGTAATGAGCATTCCGTGGATTCATAGCGTTTTGTTCATTTTTTTGATAAAATTCTTGATGTGTCCCATCCGCAAGATCAAGTCACCGACTTCTTTGTCCCCAGGGCAAGCAGACCAATAATCGGGCCAATGGCCAATATAAGAAAAAGATAGGTGGGCTTAAGGACAGTGACCAAAAATGAGAGGAGTTCAATACTGAGTATACTGATGGCAAACCCGATACAATTTACGAGTGTTAAGGCGGTACCCCGTAGTTCCGCGGGGACTTCCAAAGCCACCATACTCGAAAATTGCGGAGAATCCGCTACAACCGCCATACCCCATAGACCGAACATAATAAGGAAGAGATAGGAGGGAAGTTCAAATAGAAAAGGGGAAAGCAAGCAAAATACACCGGAAAGGGCCAATGAGATTACGGCCACTTTTTTACTGCCGTGGCGAAGGGAGAGGTGCCCGCCTACAATACATGATATGCCCCCCAGAGCAATAATGATGGACGCCCATAATGGCACAAAAATAGTGTTTTCACCAATTGTATTGAAGGTGCGGAGCCCAAAGGCCACAAAACCCCAAAAGGCATAGAGTTCCCACATATGACCAAAATATCCTAAAGCCGCTTTTCGGAACCCCGCGATTTTAAAAAGTCGGGGGGTGGCCCAAAGATGTAATTTTTTGCTGGGCTTCCTATAAGGGCCGTTGGGCACCCCTGCCCAGAGCAATAGCCCGCCCATGGCCGCAAATGCCGAGGTAGTATAAATGACCAGCTCATAATGGTCCGCTCCAATGCTTTTGACCAAGTAGGGAAAAGCCTTACCAAATACCAATGCGCCAACAAGGTAACCCAAGGCTTTCCCAAGCCCTTTTTCAAAATAGTCCGCAGCGATTTTCATACCTACCGGATAAATACCGGCTAGGAAAAAACCTGTTCCAAATCGGAAAGCCAACAATAAGGGCTTGGATATGTTCCCGGTCAACAACAGCAGGTTACACAAGGCCGCAAGAACGGCACAGATCATAAATACTCTGGATGGTGCAAAGCGGTCTACGACCATTAAAAGGGCAAAGACCAATGTACCTGTTATAAAACCAAATTGGACCGACGAAAGAATATAACCAATAAGCTCCGGCCCAAATCCCGTAGCTTCCGCCAGTTCGCCCACGACCGAATTGCCCGCAAACCAGACCGAGGTACAGGCAAACTGGGAAAAGATGATAATGGGTAGTATATGTAGGGGACGCTGTGATTTCACCTAATAAAGGTAACCTTGTCAATTCTACCCGCGGATACTTCATAGATGGCCACGGCATGGAAAAAAGAGGCATTTGCCCTAACCTGCTCCTCATCGATAACGGTATTTCCGATGACCATCCTGTTTTTAAGGGTACAGTTGAGGTTTGGGGAGGACTCAAAAAACCTCGTATACCTATCCCTCATTTTTTCCTTACCTTGATAAAGTAACTTTCCCGGAAATTCGTACACTTCCACCTCATTGGAATACATGGCCAAAAAGCTATCGATATTCCTGGCGTTATAGGCATCCAATTGGCCTTGTACGGGTTCCTGCGCTCTTGGAAATTCCTTTCGTTCATGAATAAAGGTCATACTGCCTATTTTTCCATTTCTTATCTCATAGATGGCCGCCTGACTCGTCTTTTGACTATTGTCCGTGGCGATTTCCTCATCAATGACAGTATTCCCTATGATCATACGTTTTACCACTCGTACCCGGGTATCGGGAGTATTCTTCATATAAGGACCATAATTGGCCTTCATCCTTTCAGCGCCGACATAAAGTGTATCGTTTGGAAATTCCCGGACCACTACATTTGTCGTAAAGCAGGATACAAAACTTTCCAAATCACCCGAATTAAATGCATCTATTTGACAATTTATGATGGCCTTTGCACTTTCTTGGGCTATCGAAAGACTATCGACCTGTCCACTTGTTCGGTGAAAACTAAGAATGAGAAAAAGGAGCGGAATGGTGGTCAGGGTACGATAGGTTTTCATGGTTGATATTGTTTTTTTAGTATTTCCTAATTCAAAACGGGTCGATAAACTGTTTCTTTTTATGTGATACTTAAAATAAACTACAACCCTAGCTTTAGTTATACATGGACTTTATTTTTCATGCGACGAAAGAACTAAATTGTTTTCCGGGGTATGGAATACTCAAAAGGGTTAGGTCTCGATGTAAAACTCTATTTTTCAATGGATTGTTTTCATTTTTCCTTGATGAAAAACGAAACAAAAAATCAAGATGGGCCAAGGAAATTGCTGCGCATCGGTCGCTTCCGAGCCTGCATGCGTAGTGCTGCGCACCGCACTTCCGGCTCTTTGCTCCCTATTTCTGCGCCCCATCAAATCCATCCGAACAACTTCACTGACATCTAAAGCCACATAGAGTCTATCCTCGCAGCTCAACATAGGGTTTTTTCTTTAGCCCGTTTTTAAATGGGTATTACTACGGGTAAGGAGCGTGTCGCTTTTCGGACTTGGATCAGACTTCCGTAAAGCTGGCCAAAAGCTCTCGGACTTTTTTGGTATTCTCCACAAAGTATTTGGCCTGGGTTTTATGCTGGCCCACCTTTACGGTAACGGTATCCTCCGGGAGTTCCTGGAACATAAATTCGTCCGTCCAATCATCGCCAATGGCAAAGACAAAATCATAATCGTCCTCCCCCAATACACGTACGGTTGCTCTTCCTTTGTTTACATTGCTGCTTTTTACTTCCATAACTTTGTTGCCGTTAAGCACACTAATGTCATCATTCCCGATAAGGCTGGTCAGCACGGTGTTAAGTTCAGTGGCCCTTAGGCTTCCAAAATCCGGATCGGTCTTGCGGTAGTGCCAAGCTAGGGAATAATTCTTTTCTTCTATAAAACTTCCCGGGGTTCGATCTACGAATGATTCCAATACGGGGCGGATCTTTTGCATCCAATCGTTCTTAACATTTTCCAACATTCGAAAAGGTTCCCCGTCTTTTGATATCCATACCCCATGTTCTACTATCATATTGTATCCTTTTGGTAAAAACCACCGGGTAAAGGTTTCTTTGTCCCTTCCGCTAACCAAATACAAATCGGTATTCTCTCGTTTTTCCAGTCTATCCAAAAGTCGATAGAGTTCCTCATCGGGACTTGCTTTTTGCGGGTCGTTATGAAACCCTGCCAGGGTACCATCATAGTCCAAGAACAAGATCCGCTTTTTAGCAGAAACGAATTTTTTCGAGATTCCGTCAAGGATATCTAAGGACATCTTTTTGGAGACATTGGCCCTTTCCCTGTTCTTTTGATCCTTCAGGGAGTTCATAAAACTATTGGCCCACTTTTCCACATTATACCGCTCTAACCGCAGTTGTAACTGGGTATTTCTTGCTATTTGCTCCTCTTTGGGCATCTCTATGGCCACCTGTAAGGTGTCCGCTATCTGTTCAAAATTATTAGGGTTGATGAGCAGGGATTCGTTCATTTCGTTAGCAGAACCCGCCATTTCACTTAGGATAAGCACCCCGGTCCTGTCCGTTCTGGTGGCGATGTATTCCTTGGCCACCAAATTCATCCCGTCCCGAAGCGGGGTAAGCCAAGCAATGTCACAAGAGGTATATAGATCGATCAGGCTATCAAACGGCAATGATCTGTAAAAATACCAAATGGGGGTCCAGTTTACCGTAGCCAACTCCCCATTGATGCGGCCCACGAGTTCGTCCACCTCTTTTTTTAACAGTTGGTATTGAGGTACGTTTGATCTGGAGGGCACGGCAAGGATGATCAAACGTACCTTTTCCTTGTAGTGCGGGTATTTGTTGAGAAAATACTCAAAGGCATTAAGCCGTTTGGCAATGCCCTTGGAGTAGTCCAATCGATCTATGGACAGGAGGAACTTCCCGTCCGGGGTGGACGTTTTATGCTTGTCCAGTCGCTGTTGCAGGTCCGATCGCTGTTCCGGCTTTTTTTGTTGGTGCTCCTTTGCGGCCGAATTGAATTTTTTATAGTCGATCCCCATAGGGAACGAGTCTACCTTGATGACCCGGTTGTCCAGAAAGATGTCGTTGAAGCTCACTTCTAAACCCAAAAGCCTCCTAACGGAACTTAGGAAATGACGCTCATAATCATAGGTGTGGAATCCAATAAGATCGGAACCCAATAGCCCTTCCAGAACTTCCTCCCGCCAAGGCAGGGTCCTAAAGATCTCATAGGAAGGGAAAGGAATGTGCAAAAAGAAACCAATGGAGATTTCCGGGCGCTCCTTGCGCACCATTTGGGGCACCAACATTAACTGGTAGTCATGTACCCAAACCGTATCCTCGCTTCCGGCATTTTCCAAAATGGCATCCGCGAACTTTTGGTTCACTTTGGTGTAGGACTCCCAAAAATCCAGTTCAAACTCCGAATACTCCAAAAAATAATGGAACAGGGGCCAAACGGTACGATTGCTAAACCCAAAATAAAAACCATCGACCTCCTTTTTGGTAAGTTTTACCTTGGAAGTGCCATGTTCCGCCAAGGCTTTATCTATTTTAGGGGCTATTTCATCCGGGATATCCTCATCCGTAAGTCCGCTCCAACCGATCCAAAGGCTGTCTCCCCCCGAGTGTACGGATTTCATTCCAGTGGCTAATCCACCTACACTGGGCACCGCAGTGATATCCCCATTATGAATTTGCAATTGTACAGGTAGTCTGTTTGAGATTATGATAGTTTTGCCCATGAAATGGATGTTTTTAGCGGGTTTTGGGTTTAATTTCTATAAATTTCGTCAAATTGCGCGGCAATAACAATTCAAAACGGCATTACATTAACATTTTTAGCGAAACACCATTATTAGGGACTTTCCATTTAGGAAATCAAAAAATCATATGGTTTGATCTCCTCGGCCTTATATGGGGTCCACCGCTTATAATACCAAAAATCAATGGATAATTTGGACTATGGCATTGTAGGAAATTGCAGAAGTGCCGCACTTATCTCAAAAACGGGTTCTGTGGATTGGTGCTGTTTGCCGGAGTTTGATTCTTCCTCCGTTTTTGGCAAATTGCTGGACGAAAAAAAAGGGGGAAGTTTTGAAATTCTGGTAGGCGAGGACTATAGTATAAAGCAACGCTACAAAAAGAATACCGCGGTTTTGATTACCCGCTTTTCCGATGGGGAAAATACCTTTGAAATACACGATTTTATGCCCCGTTACTACGGAGAGAACGGAGGTTACCATTCCCCTCCGGAACTGGCCCGTCATATAAGGCATATTAAAGGAAGGCCAAAATTCCGGGTACACTATGATCCTAAATTGGAATATGCACAGGGGGAAACCAAGACCTATGTGAAAAAGAACTTTGTGGTAAGTCTTACCCATACGGAAAAGTACGATACCATTTTTCTGTACACCTCCTATAACAAGAATGCCGTAGTGGAAGGAAGGGAAATCGAGGTAAAACAAAACGGTTTCTTCCTTATCGGTTATAATGAAAAAATATTACAGCCCAATTCCCGAAAAATTTACTTGGACTTGGAGCGCACCAAGGTGTACTGGCTCAATTGGACGAATAGAACACCCACCTATAACAAATACAACAAGCAGATTTTACGTAGTGCCATTACGCTAAAATTGTTAAGCTATGATCGTACAGGGGCCGTCCTGGCCGCGGCCACTACCTCTTTGCCGGAGACTATCGGTGAGGTTCGGAATTGGGATTATCGCTTTTGTTGGATCAGGGACGCTTCCATGGTCATCAAGGTCATGGCGGCCCTTGGCCATAAGAACGTGGCACGCAGATATTTGCAGTTTATCATAGACCTTATTCCGGATAAGGATGAAAAGTTGCAAATCATGTACGGTATTAACAAGGAAAAGAATCTTACGGAAAAAACCTTGGACCATCTCAGCGGTTACCAGGGTTCTGCCCCGGTTAGGGTAGGGAATGCGGCTTACAAGCAAAAACAAAACGACATCTATGGTATTTTAATGGATGTAATCCATGCGCAATTGGCCAAATTCAGCACGGACATCGATAATGGCGAGGAACTGTGGGGTATTACCAAGGGTATTGTTTGGATCGTTTCCCGTCACTGGAAGGAACCGGACAAAGGGATATGGGAGTTGCGGACGGAGGATAGGCATTTTACCTTCTCAAAAGTGCTGTGCTGGGTGGCCATAGACCGTGCCATTAAGGTGGCCCGTATCCTAAAGAAGACCCGAAAACTGGAGCAATGGACCCTATTGGAGCAGGAAATAAAGAAGGATATTCATGAGAACGCCTGGAACAAGGAGGTAAACGCCTTTACACAATCTTATGGCTCCAAGCATTTGGACGCATCCGTTTTGCTGATGGAGTCCTATGGGTTTATCCATGCCCGATCACCAAAATTCATGAGTACAGTAAGAGCTATTGGAAAGGAACTAAGCAATAACGGCTTACTATACCGTTACAAGAACGAGGATGATTTTGGCCTTCCTTCCTCCTCTTTTACCATTTGTACGTTTTGGTTTATCAACAGCCTATTTAAAATAGGGGAGGAAGAAAAGGCGGCTGCCCTATTTGAAAAGACACTTTCCTATAGTAACCATTTAGGCCTTTTTAGTGAGGACATCGATTTTAAGACCAAAAGACTTCTTGGAAACTTTCCGCAGGCCTATTCCCATTTGGCACTGATCGAATGTGCCGTAAATTTTTCGCGAAAAAATACGGAAGAACGTATTTTGGAATCCATGCGTTAAGGTCTCTTTCAAGACCGCCACCAAAGCTTGCCGCCTAATACCAATTCAACTTACAAAATCGATTTATAAAACGTCCTTTTTTCCGCCGTGCTTCAAGAATACAATACAAACGTAGCTTGGGCTATGCTTGGATTTTCTTTTTCGCTCGACAAAAAAATGATCCATTTTCTTTGACCGGTTTTGTATCTAGAATTGGTATAAATTCCACGGGGTGGATGGGCCTAAGAGCCTGCTTAGGAATTTATCAATTATTTTCTTATGCCCCTTATTTGCGCCCTACTTCGTTATCCCGAGCACTCGGGATAGGCCATAGCTATGGCTATGCTTATCCGCCTAAGGCGAATGCCTCTTAGGACATCAAAAATGGTCTTTAGCAATTCTAATCATAAATTCCTAAACAGGCTCTAAAACTATTTTTGTGCTACCCTTTTATAACGCATGATTCCGGTATGGATTTTGATGCCAATACTATGTGCGAGACCGGGGTTCCTTAAGTCCGTTTTCCTTTACCGCTGTGATTTCCCCAATGGGCGGAAGCAAGGGCGTCCTGAAAAAATTAAAAACCCATCCACCAAAAAGTTAAAGTTGTTAAACTTTGACTAAAACCATTTTTCAGGGGAACTTTTTCGTCTAAATAGGTGTCTATATTTATATAGGGCCTTGGTTCTTTTTTGATTGCTAAAAGAAGAAAATTGAAAGTTATTCCTCTATACGATGACGAGAAATCCCTCGTCAAAAAGGCTATTCTGGCCAATAAGGCGGCCCAATTTGGGCTGTACAAAAGATATGCCCCAAAAATGCTGGCCATCTGTAAAAGGTATGTTCGTGATACCCAATATGCAGAAGACGTAATGATCCAAGGTTTCCTAAAGGTATTTATGCGCTTAAAAACGTTCAAAGGACGGGGAAGCTTTGAGGGATGGGTAAAGAAGATAATGGTACGGGAATGTATCAACTTTATCAATAGGCACAGGAGATTGGAGCTTAGAGAAAATATCCAAGGCCTTGAACTTCACGGAAAATCCAGCATGACCCTGAAATCCGATGCGGACTATTTAATGCGATTGGTAAATAATCTGCCCGAAGGCCATCGGTTTGTCTTTATGTTGCATGCTATTGAAGGGTATAAGCATACGGAAATTGCCCGGTTGCTGAAAATTTCGGAAAACACCTCAAAATCAAAACTCTTTAAAGCGCGTAAAATTCTCCAAAAAAAACTGAGGGAACAAAGGAAAAGTTATGAAGCACTCTGATATAGATACGCTCTTTAAGCAAGGTTTGCAACACGCTGTGGCAGATCCGGACAAGGAGGTTTGGAACAAGCTTCAAGACCAGCTGTACGAAGGCGAGGAAAAAATAGAAAGGAAAAGGATTCGCTTAAAAACGGCTATTTTCCTGTTTATGCTCCTTATGGGAACAGGTTTGATCCAAGATCAGGCTAAAGTCAATGGCGAGGCTTTACACGCCAAGACCCATTTTTATGGTAAGTCCAACAAAACAGACGTTCGGGATTTGCCTGCTGAAGCGCAACCTCCTTCACATAAGGTTCTTATTTCAAAAACAATCTTTAAAAAAGGGGAGAATCTTTATGGTAAGGTTCCAAAAACCAAGTCGGAACCCTCATCTTCCCAGCGCACCCCTTCCCAGTTTGCGGGTAGTAAAATCGATAGCGCTGTGCAAATGCCGGTAACCCATTCTGCTAATGAAGGTGTAGATTCCATTGAGGACGAAATAGAGGATCTCATGATAAGGGCCAGGATAAATGTGAATTTGGAACGAGCTTTGGAACGCAAAAGGAAGGAGGCGGCCCATAAGTTGCTGGTGGAGTTGGAAAAGCAGAAAGGAACACATGGAGGGCTGGATAAAGCCTATGAAAAAGTAAAACAAGGGTTTAAAAAACTCAAAAGTACCATTGCGAATTAACATGGTCCGTATATGGACAAAAGATACCTTCCCCTTATAGCGTAGGTGCAAGGGCTTGGAGTTAAAAAGAACCCCTCAAAAAAATGGACTATGAGAAACATCGTATTCTGCTGTACGGTCTTGGTTTTAACATCATGGACCGTCATGGCCCAAGAAACGCCCGAAAACGAAGCCGTTGAAGCGATTCAAGAACAAATGGCGCGTGTTGAGGAGGAGGAGAAAAGAACCCTTCGAAAACAGGTAGAGAATATTAATAGCTTGTTGGAGAACGGAGTAATCGATGAGGTAAAGGCCAAGGAACTAAAAATAAAGGCGGCCGAGGAAGTAACCAAAAGAATTGATGAGCGCCAAGCCGTGCTCAGGGAAACTATGTTTTTTTTAGAGCGGAAAATAGATAAGCCCAAGAAAAAGGATGAAGTGGAGATCCTTTTGGATATAGACTCTTATTCCAAAGAAAAACAGGGAGAGCTATTGAATCTTTCCCGTTTGCCCTCCAGAACGGAAACACCCGTTCCAGACAATTGGGGACAACCGTTGGAGGAGCCTGCGCCCACGGAAATTGGGGAAATCAAGACCCGGACGACTATTGATCTGGTCTTTGCCCTTGGACTCAACAATACCGTTTGGGAAGGGATTTCATGGGAACAGAACATTGAAGAGGAAACGGACTACCTTTTTTACAGTTCGCGTTTCTGGGAAATAGGCCTTGCCTTAAAGACCCCATTGGAGGAAAAGAACAGGATACGCCTAAAATATGGCATATCCTATCAAATGAATGAGTTGGAACCTAGCGGGAACAGATACTTTGCCGAGACGGACGGTTTGGTGCAATTGCAGGATTTTCCTCGTTTTCTAAATAGTTCCAGGTTTTTGGCACATAATTTGGTGATACCATTACACCTGGAATTTGGTCCTACAACCCTGAAAAGCAATGCAAAGGGAAGTTATTATAGCACAAGCCATAAGTTTAAGATCGGACTTGGGGGCTATATAGGGTTCAATATGGCGGCAAGACAGGAACTTGAGTATCCCATAATAGTAAGAAGACAGCGTTTCAGTAGGTTGGAGGTGCAAGATGATTTCCGGGTAAACCGGGAAATTTATGGGGTAAGCGCCTACATTGGCTTTGGGGCATTTTCGCTTTACGGTAAATATGATTTGAATGCCATTTTTGAAAACGGTGCCCGGGACGAACAATTTGTTTCCATGGGTTTCCGTGTTGACTTATGATTTATACCCCAATTTAGTAAGAATTGATATAAGAATTTAAATGTTGAACCAGTGGACCATTAGGTCCTTTAAAAAGTATTGAATATGAAAAATGTTTTCCTCGTATTAAGTTTGTTATATTGCGTGTATGTATTCCCGCAACAGGGCGCATCAAAAAATGATATTGTCTTTAAGGCCAATGGCGAGTTGTTACAGGTAAAGGTTACTAAAATAACGGACGGTGCCATTAGTTTTGTATATCCCGGTGAGACCGTGGTTTATGAAATGGATCCGGCTACCCTGGAAAAAATAGTGTTTGCCAGTGGAAGGACTCAGAATTTTGGCGGTAATGCCTTGGCTCCTTCCGGTGTCGCTCCGCAAACATCGGATTCCGAAGCCGTTGCGGTGAAGGAAATGGTTCCTGTTGCTCCTTCTTATAAGGAAAATCTGGTGTCCGTAATACCCCTGGATTTTCAGAGGAACGGCAAATATGAAAAAACATTGGCCAGTAAGGCTACGGAATATGTGTTGGGACTTATCGTAAACGAAGCAAGTAAGACCGATTTGGAAGTGCAGAAAATGGGATCGGCCATCGAAAAGCTGATCGATTCGGGCTTTAGCTATGACAAGTTAAGGGAAGCTTCGCCGGAAGAACTAAGAAAGGCCCTAGGTACGGAATATATACTTTTTGTTTCCATAAAAGAGAATGAAAAAGGAGGTGTTTCAAAAGAAGACTTTATGTCCGGAAATGCGGATGCCAATGCGCAGTTGGAACGCCAGATCAACATAAGGTTGTATGCTCCGGAAAGTGAAACCGAAGCCTTTGAAGTAGATTTCTCCGAAAATGTCTTTATGGGCAAAACTTCGGCAAATAGCAGTTTGGCCGCCAACGGTAAATGGAAGGCGTCCCTACGTTACTTGACCGAACAGTTATTTTCCTCCAATGCTTTCTAGGAGGATTGGAATTTTTGGTTAGAGCATGTTTAAAGACTTCTCGATTGTTTTATTAGGTTCCTTTTGGTCCGGGCCTGAAAAACTTATATACACCCATGAAGAGTTCTATAACTTAAAAGGGGCAAGGTGTTATAAATAGTGCAGTATTCCCTAAATTTGTTAGATAAAAAATTTATCTAACATATGAGGATATCTCGAGTATTACCCGTTTTGTTGATTGCCTTTTCGTTTGTGTCCTGCAAGGAGGAGACACCGGTAGACCGACCTGTTTCAGAAGAGAAATCTTTTGAATATGAAGTAGACCAATTTGCCGATCTTCGGGTACTTCGCTATCAAATTCCGGGATTTGAGCAATTGAGCCTTTCCGAAAAGAAATTGGTCTACTATCTTACCCAGGCCGGACTTGCCGGAAGGGACATCATGTGGGATCAAAACTATCGCCATAATCTCAAGATTCGTGTTGCCCTTGAACACATATATTCCTCTTTCAAAGGTGATACCGCAACGGCAGATTGGAAAGCCTTTGAAACGTACTTAAAACGAGTGTGGTTTTCCAATGGTATTCATCACCACTATTCCAATGACAAGATCAAACCTGAGTTTTCCAGGGAATACCTTTCCTTTTTATTGAAGGAGACCGACGCAGAACTTGAAGGAGAGGCTTTTGAAGTCATTTTTAACGATGCCGATAACAAAAAGGTAAACAAGAAAAAAGGGGTGGACAATGTGGCTTCATCCGCCATTAATTTTTACGGACCGGACATTACCGATGCCGAGGTAGAGGCTTTTTATGCCAAGATGGACAAAGGGCCTCAAGGACAACCCATAGAAGTGGGGCTCAACTCCCAATTGGTCAGGGAAAATGGAATCTTGGTTGAAAAAGTCTGGAAATCCGGGGGAATGTATGGTGCGGCCATCGATGAAATGATAAAATGGCTAGAAAGGGCCAAGCTAGTGGCCGAAAATGAGCAACAGGCCAATACCTTAGGCCTCTTGATCGATTATTACAAAACCGGGGATTTGAATACCTGGGACGAATATGCCATAGCGTGGGTCAATTCCACGGGTGGAAATATCGATTGGATCCAGGGTTTTGTAGAGGTATACAATGACCCCAAGGGATATAAGGGCTCCTTTGAAAGTATCATCCAAATAAAAGACTTTGAAATGTCCAAACAAATGGCCGTAATATCTGAAAATGCCCAGTGGTTCGAGGACAACTCCCCCTTAATGGAAGAGCATAAAAAAGAAAATGTAGTAGGTATTTCTTATAAGACGATCAATGTTGCGGGGGAAGCTGGGGATGCCTCCCCAAGTACTCCCATAGGGGTAAACCTTCCCAATAACAACTGGATACGGGAAAAGCATGGCAGTAAATCCGTTTCTTTGGGAAACATCACCAACGCCTACAACAATGCCGGCGGAAGTGGTAGATTAAAGGAATTTGCACATGATGCCGAGGAAATGGCCTTGGAGGAAGCCCATGGCCAAAGGGCGGATAAACTGCATACGGCCTTGCATGAAGTGGTGGGGCATGCCTCTGGCCTGATCAACCCCGGGGTAGGGCAACCAAAGGAAACCTTAAAAAACTATGCTTCTACCATGGAGGAGGGTAGGGCCGATCTGGTAGGCCTTTATTTTCTAATGGATCCCAAGTTACAGGAATTGGGTTTGGTAGAGGATTGGGAGAAATTGGGGAAAGCGGCCTATGATGGCTATATCAGAAATGGCCTTATGACCCAGTTGATCCGCATTGAACTTGGAAACGATATTGAGGAAGACCACATGGTAAACCGGCAGTGGGTATCGGCTTGGGCCTTTGAAAAGGGAAAAGCGGACAATGTGATTGAAAGGGTAGAACGTGATGGCAAGACCTACTATAACATTAATGATTATGCCAAACTCCGTGAACTTTTTGGTGAATTGCTGCGTGAGTCGCAGCGTATAAAATCCGAAGGGGATTTTAAGGCGGCACAGGATTTAGTGGAGGGTTACGGTATAAAGGTAAACCAGAGTTTGCATAAGCAGGTTCTGGAGCGAAATGAGAAATTCAAATCTGCCCCTTACAGTGGTTTTGTAAACCCTGTATTGGTGCCCGAAACCGATGATGCCGGTGAAATCATGGATATCAAGGTGATTCAGCCGGAAAGTTTTGAAGCACAGATGTTGGATTATTCAAAACGGTTCGGATTTTTGGTAAAAGAATAGTGCTTTAGGCGCTGAAGGGAAAACGTAAACCCTTGAAATAAAAAAGCCGTACGTCCATGATGTACGGCTTTTTTGATTATTTCCCAGGGAGGCCTTTATCCATCAAAAGCATACCCGTTATCGGCTGCCACCTTATCCGCAATTTGAACACGTAATGCAGCTACATTAGGGTTGTTCGTGTATTTAGTGAACCGTTTTAGGCCCATGAGCATCATCCGCTGTTCATCTCCTTCGGCAAAGGAGATGATGGCCTCTTTTCCTTTTTGGATGACGGTTTCCACCGCATTGTAAAGATATAGTCGGGACATTGCTATTTGTACGGTCTGTGCCTCTTCACCAAAGCGTTTGGTGTTTTTTTCTGTTCTTAGGATGGTACTTTCTGCCATATAGATTTCGATGAGAATATCGGCGGCGGCCATCATCAGTTGTTGATGCTTTTCCAATTCCGTACCGAATTTCTGTACCGCACTACCGGCCACCATAAGGAAAACCTTTTTTAATCGGGAAATCAAATCCTTTTCCTCCGAAAAGAGTTCGGAGAAATCCGGAGTGTCGAAAGAAGGTATTCCCATTAACTCATCGGCAACCGCTTTAGCAGGGCCTAAAAGGTCTACATGGCCCTTCAATGCTTTTTTGATCAACATGCCTACCGAGAGCATTCGATTAATTTCGTTGGTACCTTCATAGATTCTCGCAATACGGGCATCCCGCCATGCCTTTTCCATGGGTGTATCCGCACTAAAGCCCATTCCTCCAAAAATCTGGATTCCCTCGTCGGTGGTCTGTTGTACATCTTCGGAAACGGCCACTTTTAAAATGGAACACTCAATAGCGTATTCCTCCACCCCTTTTAATTCGGCCTCTTGATGCGAATTTCCATCTGCTACGCGAATCGCGATGCGGTCCTCAATGTTTTTGGCAGCACGGTAACATGCGGAATCCCCGACATAGGCATTGGTAGCCATTTGAGCAATCTTTGCCTTGATGGCGCCAAAATTGATAATAGGGGTCTTAAACTGTATGCGCTCATTGGCATAGTTTGCCGCCTCGTTAATGACCCTGCGCTGGGCTTCCAAACAGGCCGCGGCCAATTTAATACGACCGATGTTCAGGGCGTTCATGGCGATCTTAAAACCATTGCCGCGTTCCGAAAGCATATTTTCCAGAGGAACCTTGGTATCACTAAAAAAAACTTGCCGGGTAGAGGAGGAGTGGATGCCAAGCTTCTTTTCCTCGTCACCTAGGGAAATACCGTTTTCCGGGTCGTTTTCTACAATAAAACCGGTAATATTCTTATCATCCTCTATGCGGGCAAAAACGATAAAAAGATTACAAAAGCCGGCATTGGATATCCACATTTTTTGACCTGAGATATGGTAGTACTTGCCATCATCGGACAAAACGGCTTTGGTCTTGCCCGAATTGGCATCGGAACCTGCACCGGGCTCGGTTAGGCAATAGGCTCCGAACCATTCACCCGAAGCTAGTTTAGGCACATATTTTTGTTTTTGCTCCTCTGTACCATACAATGTGATGGGCATGGTGCCGATTCCGGTATGTGCCCCAAAGGCCGTACTGAAGGATCCCGTAGCACCGGAAATATAGTCGCAGACCAACATGGTGGATACAAAACCCATCCCCATTCCTCCATAGGCCTCCGGTACCGCTATGCTGAGCAATCCCAGTTCACCGGCCTTGCGCATACACGCTTCGGTATAGGCATAATCCTTTTTTTCAAAGCGTTCCCAATGCGCCCAAAGTTCCCTATCTACGAACTCTTTGGTACTGTCGCGCATCATTTGTTGCTCTTCGTTTAAATCTTCCAATGTAAATACGTCTTCACATTGGGTCTCTTGGACGAGGAATTGTCCGCCACGCAATAGGTTGTCTTTTTGTGCTATACCTGAGCTCATATAAATAGATTTAAGATTTAAG
>JBCBSN010000038.1:0-23688 GCA_039819225.1 Bacteroidota bacterium
CTTTGGACGTTATTGCTGATTACCATTACTGCGAACTCACAGGAGGTGCCGGACGCTTTTAAGAAGACCGTGGACAGCCTCACATATGCCAAGCCTAGCTATACCCAAATCCATAATCATTTGCGGCCCCATCGCAATGATACGGTCCGTATGCGCTATCTGGCCGAGAATTCCCTTGAAAAGGACTTCAAAGAAGGGCAGGTCTATGCTTTAAACCAGTTGGGGCGCCGGTATCGTAATCTTTCACAATACACCAAAGCCATCCCATTGCATCAAAAGGCATTGGATATCGCCGATAGAGCCAATCATCTGGAATTTAAGGTCTCTAGCTTAAATATGTTGGGGGTGGTCTATAGGCGTACCTCTTCCATCCGCACTGCCATGGACTACAACCAGAGAGCTTTGCAGCTCGCGGAAACTGTGAAAGATCCTTCAAAGGGGCTAAAACGGAACATCAACATATCACTTAACGGTATTGGCAGTCTTTATAAAATGTTAAAACAGTACAATCTGGCCATTCAACACTTTGAACGATCCCTAAAACTGGAAGCGGAACTGGGAAACACCCTTGGCCTTGCCCTTAACTCACAGAATATTGGTGAGTGCCTGGAAGAACTGGGCCAATTGAACAAAGCCTTGGAGCATTACAGGATGTCGCTTTCCTATAATAAGGAAATAGATAATGATATGGGACGGGTAATCTGTAATTCCGGTATTGCCCAAATCCATATTAAACAACAGAGGCCCAAGGAGGCCATAGAACTGCTTAGGCCTACCTTGGTGATCGCGGAACGGCTGGGCGACGGATTTCTAATATCCCCGGCACAAATACGACTTGGATGGGGCCTATTTATGGCGAAGCAGTACAAGGAAGCAGAGGAACATATGACCCGGGGACTGGAAGTTGCTCAGAAGTATAACCTAAGAATAGAATCCGCACAGGCAAGCCATCTGTTGTCCGGGTTGTTCCAGAAAACAGGTGATTACAGGAAAGCCCTGGAATACAAACTAGCAGGGGAACGATTGGACAAGGAAATCTTGAACGAAAGTACGGTACGCTATGTAAACGATGTTATTTTTAGGTATGATTCCGAAAAAAAGGGCAACCAAATAGAAGTCTTGGCCAAGGAGAACGAAATCGTCCGCCTAAAACTTCGCAAAAACAATCAGACCTTATTGGCCAGCGGCATTGCATTGGCCCTGTTGGCAGGTATCTTCTATATCCTATACCGTCAAAATCTCCTGCGGAACGAAAAAAAGCTACTCACCTTGGAGCAAAGTATGTTACGTAGCCAAATGAATCCCCATTTTTTGTTCAACTCCCTCAACTCTATCAAACTCTATATTATCAACAATGAGCAAAAGAATGCAGTACATTATTTGAATAAATTCTCCAAACTGATACGTAAAATCCTAGAGGCATCCTCGCTTAAGGAAATCCCCCTGGCCGAGGAACTGGAGACCGCGGACTTGTATATGAACATAGAGAATATCAGATTTTCAAATGAGATAAACTTTACCACCCAGGTGGACAAGGATATAGATGTGCACCACATAAAGATCCCATCCCTTATCCTGCAACCTTTTTTGGAGAACGCCCTTTGGCATGGCCTTTCCTCAAAGGAGGGGGAAAAAAGGATAGCCCTGCATATCAGCAGGGGCAAACAAGGGTTTGTGGATATCTCCATTACCGATAACGGAGTGGGGCGCAAGGCTGCCGAACGCATCAAAAAGGGCAAGGTACTAAAACGCAAATCCGTAGGTATCGATATCACCAAGGAGCGTCTGGCCAATTTTTCAAGGGACTACCAAAACTCCTTTTCAGTACAAATGATGGACCTTTATGATGGTGATGGAAAAGCTTCCGGTACCAAAGTGATATTGCATATTCCTACGATCTAAGATGTCCATGGGCAACCTCTTCCAGTTCTAGATACCATTTTTCACCAAATTTGCGTATCAGGGCCTCACGAACAAATTTGTAAATGGGAACTTGTAATTTCCCTCCCAAAGCGCAGGCAGAATCACAGATTTGCCATTTGTGATAGTTTACCGCCGTAAGCTGGGTATATTCCTTTACCCGAACCGGATATAAATGGCAAGAGACCGGTTTCTTCCATTGTGTGGCTCCCTTGTTATAGGCTTCCTCCAGACCACACTTGGCAATGCCCTCGTCCGAAAAGACAACATAGGCGCATTCACTACCGCCCACCAGCGGGGTCTCCCACTCACCATCTTCTCCTTTCACAAAAGCACCCTGCTCCTCAATGGCCAAGAGACCCTCTTTGCGCAAAAAAGGTTTTACCTGGCCATAGATATCCACCAAGATTTCGGTTTCCTTATCCTCCAAAGGTGCTCCGGACTCCCCATCCACACAACAGGCCCCTTTGCATGAAGAAAGATCGCAAACAAAATGGTTCTCTAATATCTCTTCGGAAATTATGGTTTCCCCTAGTTGAAACACAGTATTTGATTTAATCTACAAAGATAAGGTTATGCTCCCGGTACACCGCGGATAATTTGGGGTGAGTTCGATTTTTTTGATGCGCCGACGTCCAAGTCAGATGTGTTACTCGTAAATTTGCGGGAAATTCATTTCATATGTCTTTTAACTTTAGCGTTCGGGAAATTGCCTCGGCGACCATGATACTTTTTGCCGTTATTGATATCGTGGGCAGTATCCCCATCATTATTGGGCTGCGCAACAAAGTGGGGCATATACAGTCTGGCAAGGCCTCTGTTGTGGCCGCCTGCCTTATGGTAGCCTTCCTTTTTGTTGGGGAGGAAATCCTTAAACTCATTGGTATAGATATCAACTCCTTTGCCGTTGCAGGGGCGTTTATCCTGTTTTTTTTAGGAATTGAAATGATTCTTGGTATTACCCTTTATCGGGATGACGAGCCACAGAGCGCCTCCATCGTGCCCATAGCTTTTCCACTTATAGCCGGAGCGGGGACCATGACTTCGCTCCTTTCGATACGGGCGGAGTTTTTTGTGGAGAACATTATCGTGGCCATTATATTGAATATCATTTTTGTGTATTTGGTACTGAAGTCCTCCCGAAAAATAGAAAGGGTGCTGGGCAAGGGAGGCCTAAGCATCATTAGAAAGGTTTTTGGGGTAATTATCTTGGCCATTGCCATAAAACTGTTCGCCTCCAATATTAACCAGTTGCTGGCCGGATAAGCACTCCTTTTTCCTTGAAAAGAGTACCTTTGGGGAACAATCTCTTGGACAATGAACCGATTTTTTACATCGATCTTAATTCTCTTGGCCATTGGCCTTATCGCCTACAACGTTACCATAATCGATTTTTCGAATCCGCTGCAAGGGGACAGTAGCATTGCGCTCATCGGAATTTTGGCCTCCTTATGCGCCATTGTATTATTGCTGATTTTCCATACGTCCAAAAAGATTCAAAAGCGAATGGAGAACGATGAATAGACCCCTAGTTAATTGCGCATTTCAATTTCTTCGGCCTCACCCTGGCGAATATTAGGTTGGTCCAGATCCAACACCTTTTTTAGCATGGTATCGGCATCGCTCTTTATTTGTGCATGCACGTTGGGGCCGAATAACTGCTCTGCCAAGGCGGCCTTTAAATACAGTTTAATACGTTCCTCAAAGGCGTAAAAATCCATCCTGAGATTCCGCGAAATGGAATAATCCACAAACCTTTCAAAAAGAATATCATCTACCCTAAACTCTTTAACAAAACTATCTTGGGGCCAATCCTGATAGCGCTTACGGTCCTCATCCAAATGCTCAAAAATAAAAAAGGATAGGAATCCAAGGCTGTCCATGCTATCTACGGCTTCTTCCTCATTGGCCCCTATGGGCACAAAGACATCCGGAATAATGCCCCCACCGCCATAGACTACCTTGCCCTTGGGGGTGGTAAACTTCAGGGAATCCGCCACTTTTATGCTATCTACGGAAACCAGTTCCCCATTGTGGTAACGCTCCGTAAACTTTTTATAATAATCCTTGGTACCATTTTCGTATGTTCTTTGAATGCTTCGCCCCGTAGGGGTATAGTAGCGGGAAACCGTTAACCGTACCGCAGAACCGTCTCCGAGCTCCATCTCCCGTTGCACCAATCCCTTACCAAAAGAGCGGCGGCCCACGATGGTGCCAATATCGTTGTCCTGCAAGGCGCCTGCAATGATCTCACTGGCGGACGCAGACCTTTCATTGATCAAAACAAAAACGGGCTTGTCTTCAAAACTTCCCCTTTCCGTTGCATATACCTTATCTATCTTGCCCTTTTTGTTCTTGGTAAAAAGAATCAGTTTCCCACCTTCCAGAAATTCGTCTGCCAACTGTTCGGCCACCCCTAAATAGCCTCCTGGGTTGTCCCTTAGGTCCAACGTTAACTTCCTTGCCCCCTTGGACGAAAGTTCCTTTAGGGCGGCCTTGAACTCCTTAAAGGTGGATTCCGCAAACCGGTTTATCTTTATATAGCCCATGTCCGGCGATAGCATGTAATAGGCCTGGACACTTTTAATCGGAACAACGTCCCGCTTTACGTCTACCGTAAAAATGGTATCCTCATCCTTACGGTACACCTGAAGTTTTACGGAGGTACCCCTTTCTCCCCTTAGCCTCTCCACAATCTCATCACTGGCAAGGTCTTTCCCAAAAAGGGTATCATTATTGGCCATAAGTATACGGTCCCCGGCCCGGATCCCTTTAAGAAAACTGGGGCCGTTGTTTACCGTCCGTATTACGGAAATGGTGTCCCTGTATGCATAAAAATTGATTCCGATACCTACAAAATCCCCTTTCATATTCTCCGATACCTTGCTCATCTCCTGTTTGGGTATGTAGACAGAGTGGGGATCTAGCTTTTCTAGAATGTGGTTTACCGTAACATCCACAATGCTGTCCGTGTTTATTTCGTCCACATATTCGTAGTCGATATAATCGATGAGCCGGTTTAACTTGTCTTTTTTTGAATTGGTCGTGAAAAGCTTCTCCGGAGTATCGTTAAAGTGGAGCTTTCCTCCAACAAATATCCCCAATGCCAGGGCGGCGGCTATAATTGTTGGCCATAGATAACTATATTTTTTGCTCATAGACTTTTTTATCTTAATCCATCCTTACCTCCTCGGGCATGTGCACCAGTTCAACACCGGCCCTTCTTAAAAAGTCGAGCCCCGAGGAATCTTTGTACGGCGTTTGGTATACCACACGTTTTATGCCAGATTGATGGATCAACTTGCTACATTCACGGCAAGGGGACAAGGTAATATACAGGGTAGCACCTTCACAGGACTGTGTGGAGGAGGCCACTTTGCTAATGGCATTGGCCTCTGCGTGCAACACATACCATTTTGTGTACCCTTCCTCATCCTCACAGATGTTCTCAAAACCGGTGGGCGTGCCGTTATACCCGTCGGAAATTATCATCCTATCCTTTACGATTATTGCCCCTACCTGCTTGCGCTCACAATGGGAAAGCTTGGCCCATTCCTGAGCCATCCGAAGATAGGCCCTATCGTATTTTTCTTGTTTGCTCTCGATCATTCTTATGCAAAAACCTCTAATATACCCGCTTTGGAATAGCCCCACAACCTTAATAGGGTTAATTTTAAGTGAAATAGGCTGCCAAAAAAGGCGTAAAGAAGGGAATATGGTATCCTAAATAGGGCCATTTCCTGTTTAACCATTTTGGATGCGTACGTCCTGGTCCCAAATTAATGAATGCAACCGTGGCCCCTGAAAGCGCTTTACCCACTCTATCTGGGAAACGTAGCAATCAACAAGGGTATTGTAACCAAGATAATCAAAATAGAGCCGAGAAGGATAAAAAGGATCTGTTTTACCGCTACAATCCGTTGTAGCACAAAAGCCAAAAATAGTATAAAGAGCACGATCAAGACCTGTGCTATCTCTATTCCGGTGGCGAAACCCAGCAGGGGCGTCAGTTTTTCCTCTTCCCCGGCCAAGAGCATGTTAAAGTAATTGCTGAACCCAAAGCCATGGATAAGACCAAAGAACGCCGTGGCCAAACCATGAAAATAGAAACCCAAAGAGGCCGTATCCTTCAGTACATAAAAGACATTGAGCAAAGCCGCGGTAATAATGGTGACCGGAATCAAAAACTCGATCAAGACCATGTCCAGGGATACCACCTTGTACACGGAAAAAGCAAGTGAGGCACAATGGGCAATGGTAAAAATGGTAGCCAACAGCACCACCCTTTTCCAACTCTTGAACGTAAAGGGAATTGCCAGGGCACAGAGGAACAGGATATGGTCATAGGCAGAAAAATCCAGCACATGCCCCAAGCCTAATTTTATGTAGAACCCAAAATCCTCCACCTTACATCCATTTGTATTGGCCAGTGGGCATTTTCAGCGGAACGAATCCGCGGGGGCCCTACATTCAACCTCACCTGACCAACCTATTCTATGGCAAAGCAATAATACTGAAATTGTGATAAAAACCCTTGTCCCAAGAAGATAAAATAAAGGGGGCTTTCTTTTTGTTCCCCAAAGGCTCCATGTACAGGTCGGGGCCACCCTTTTAAGGAGCCGTATGGCATGGGCGAAAACCTATATCCGGTATGCCCGCGGGCCATTGGATTTTGGGAAAAAGATCTTGTTGATCACTTTCGTTCACGCATAGCGCAAAATTAGAGCCGGCCCAAAAGGGCATTCTTTTTAGTTTTTTTAATTGACGGGATGGCCTACCCTATGCCCCTTTCCTTTTGGATCTCCTCATAGGCCTTCTGTACCTGTTTAAACTTTTCCTCGGCTCCTTTTTTTATAGCTTCGTCCTTGGTATTCACCCTGTCCGGATGATATTTTTTGGCCATGGTCCTGTATGCCTTTTTCACTTCATTGTCCGTTGCCGTCCTTTCGATCTCCAGAATCTTATAAGCATTGTCCGCGGATTTAATGAACATGGCCTTGATACTCTCAAAATCACGCAGGGCCACCTTTAGGTAACCGGCGATCTCCTGGATCTTATTCACCTCGAGCTGGCTAACGGAACCGTCGGCCTGGGCAATCCCGAATAAAAAGTGCAACAATTGTAGCCGTACCTCGTAACGGGTACGTTGGTTTAAATAAGCACAGATCCGCTGGGCAGAAATCTCGCGTTCCCTATTTACCTCATTAAACTTCCTGAAGATGGCATTGGCCTTCTCCTTGCCATAGGTGGCCACAAAATATTGCCGTACATAATCCATCTCCCTCTGGGTAACGTTACCATCGGCCTTAATGACAATTGAGCAGAGGGAGATCAGGTTCAACTCAAAATCGGCCGGGGACACCTGTTGGCGTGCAATATCCCTAAAGATGGTTTGGGCACCGCCGCCACTTTTATTTAAGTTGTCCAAAAAACTCCCCAAAAAGAACCCCAGAACGGCACCGGGTAAACGAAAGAAATAATAGCCAACTATGGCCGCGAACCATTTTATCATGGGTTTATGGAATTTGGCGCAAAGATATTAAAGGAGCCCGGAACACAATGAACTCGTCTTGAAACACCTTACAACTTCCAGGAACGCCAATTTACCTACAACACGGGAAGCACTTGTAGATAACCCCATGATTTCGTTATCTTTGTTTTCTAACAAAAAAATACACTATGTATCCAGAAGAATTGGTAAAACCGATGAGAGAGGATCTGGCATCCGTCGGATTCGAAGAACTATATACGGCGAATGCGGTAGAGGAATCCATTAATCAGGACGGCACTGTCCTGGTAGTGGTAAACTCCGTTTGCGGCTGTGCCGCGGCCAACGCCAGGCCGGCCGCAAAGTTAAGTCTTCAGAACCCTAAAAAACCGGACAGAACGGTTACCGTTTTTGCCGGGGTGGACACCGAAGCGGTAAACGCGGCACGGGACCTTATGATCCCCTTCCCTCCTTCTTCTCCGAGTATGGCCCTTTTTAAGGACGGGGAGTTGGTGCATATGATAGAAAGGCACCATATTGAAGGCCGCCCAGCGGAAATCATTGCGGAGAACCTTACCGAAGCCTATAACGAGCATTGTTAAGACGCCTCCTAGTATGCTTTAGGCCTAGACCTAGGGAAATCTTGGAAAATGGCTGTTTTAGCACTAGGCGAACAAGTAGAAAGACCTGTCTGGTTTTGAAAACCAGACAGGTCTCGTTATTTTTGCGACATGCGAAAACTATTGGCGTATCCCTTAACAGTGGTGTACTTTATCCTTTTTGGGGTCACGCTTTCGGTTTTTCATCCCATTCTTTGGATAGGCCATCGTGTTTTTGGATATCACGGCCTTAGGCATGCCGTAAGCGTCCTTAATTGGTGCCTTATCCGTTGCACGCACGTCTTGGGCACCCGATATACTTTTGATAATCCACATGATATCCCCGCGGATAGGCCCTTAATCATTGTGGCCAACCATCAGAGCATGAACGATATTCCGCCCATTATTTGGTTTATGAGGAAACACCATCCCAAATTTGTAAGCAAAATAGAATTGGGAAAAGGATTGCCCAGCGTTTCCTATAATTTAAGACATGGGGGATCCGTGCTGATCAACAGAAAGGATAGCAAACAGGCCCTGAGCCAGATCGCCAAATTGGGACACTATATCGAAGACCACAAAAGAAGTGCCGTCATTTTTCCGGAAGGCACGCGTAGCCGCAACGGGCATCCCAAAAAATTTCAGCCCATGGGACTTAAAATATTACTACGCAATGCTCCCACGGCCCTAATCGTTCCCATTAGCATCAACAATTCCTGGAAGATGCTCCGCTATGGCAAATTTCCCTACGGGATAGGCAACCATCTCACTTTTACCGTACACCGGCCTATCGCCAATTCAGGAAATGCCGAGACCTTGATAGCCCAAGTAGAAAAACAAGTGACCTCTGCAATACAAGTATCCCAATGACAGATACCGAAATCATCGAAGAGACCATAGCCTTTGTAAAAGAAACCTTGACCGATGCCGAGGGCGGACATGACTGGTTCCATATACAGCGGGTATTCCAAAATGCCATTCTTATCGCCAAGGAGGAAAAGGTGGATTTACCAATTGTTTCCTTAGGGGCCTTGCTCCATGATATCGCCGATGCCAAGTTCCATGATGGGGACGAAACCATGGGACCCAAATTGGCCGAAGACTTTTTGAATTCCCTTAAGGTGCGCAAGCAGACAATAGCTCACGTGGTAAAAATCATCGAGAATATCTCCTTTAAGAACAGCTTGGAGAAAAAACCAGGGCGAAAATTCAATTCGAAGGAATTTCAAGTGGTACAGGACGCCGATCGCTTGGATGCCATCGGTGCAATAGGTATTGCACGGGCCTTTAACTATGGGGGATTTAAAAACCGAAAGCTGTACGATCCGGATATCCCTCCCCTACCAGGGCTCTCTAAAGAAGCCTACAAAAAATCAACAGCGCCCACCCTGAACCACTTTTATGAAAAGCTGTTACTGCTCAAGGACATGATGCATACGGATACCGGAAAGCGTTTGGCCCAGGAACGGCATCGGTTTATGTTGGACTATTTGGAACAATTTTACAGGGAATGGCATCCGTTAGGGCCCAAACAGGTTGAGTCTTGAGCACTTATGTAGCCTTCCCTAAACAAGGTCAGAATCATAAATTACTGTATTTAAGAAAGATAAAATAGGGTTGGGAATAAACGACTCCCAACAATGATTGCATTGAACAAAGTGTAGAAAATGACGGATCCCTGGCTAAAAAGATGGAACGAAAGATATCGCAAAAAGGAATATGCCTACGGCACCGAACCAAATGAATTTCTAAAAGAACAACTTCAAACACTGGAGCCCGGAACAATTCTTTTCGCGGCCGAGGGCGAAGGCCGAAACGCCGTCCACGCCGCAAAACTCGGATGGAACGTTCATGCCTTTGATATTAGCCTTGAAGGCAGGAAAAAGGCATGGGAACTGGCCGAGGCAAACCAGGTGTCCCTCCACTATCAAGTAGGAGAATTGCCCCATTTGGACTATACAAACGAACAATTTGACGCAATAGCCCTGATCTACGCCCATTTCCCTCCCGATATTCGATCGGAATACCACAAATTGCTCGACACGAAATTGAAAAAAGGGGGAATCGTACTCCTTGAGGCGTTTGGCAAAAATCACTTGGACTATCGCAATCGAAATCCCGAAATTGGGGGACCCTCCCATTTGGATTTGCTGTTTTCCACGGACGAGCTGCAATCGGACTTTAAAGACTATGCTATTCTGGAACTGGTGGAAAAAGAAGTTGAATTAAGGGAAGGACGTTACCACAATGGAAAAGGCTCCGTCATAAGATTTGTGGGACGAAAAAAATAATACCTTTACATATACTCCTTATGCTTGTTCAAAACTCGCAAACCTTTTTCAAAATTCCAAGACAAGACACTATTGCAAATGACCCTAAAAAAATGCTTGACCGGTATCCTAGGAGTACTTCTTTTTAGCTCCTGCACCCCAAAAGAAGACCCTGCGTTTCGCGTAATGACCTGGAATATATGGCATGGTGGGCTACATGGAACACCGGAGGATGATTTTAAAAAGGATTCCGTCAACCCAATCAACATATTCAAAGTCTTGAAACGGGAAAGTCCGGACATCCTTTTTATGCAGGAGACCTACTGCTGTGGTATGGAAATGGCAAAGCAGGCCGGGTATCCCTATAGTTGGAGAGGCAGTTCCAACCTATCCATACATAGCAAATACCCTATTACGGATACTCTTGCCTTTTTTAAGCCCTTTAACTCCCACGGGGCCGTTATAGCGGTGAACGACAAAAAAATCCTCTGTGTAAATCTATGGCTCAATTGGCGCCCGGATTACTTCACAAATTTCGATACCTTGTCCATAGATTCCATGATAGCCGGCGAAAAAGCGACACGCTTAAAAGAAATAAAATCCATCTTGAACAGTGTGGACAGCCTGGAAAAAAAGCTGAATCTCCCCATTATCTTGGGAGGCGATTTTAATTCGAGTTCCCATCTGGATTGGGTTGAACGTACCCAAAAATTTCATTTTAATAAAGTAATCCCTTGGCCAGTAACCCGGTTTATGGAAGAAAGCGGGTATACGGATTCATTCAGGGAGGCCAATCCGGACCCTGGTACTTCCCTGGAAGGGACCTGGGGTTTTCACAACAGGGAAAGTGCCTTATTGTCCGATAGAATCGACTATATTTTCTATAAGGGGGGTGGCCTAGAAGTGGTTGACTCCAGAATTGTGAAGGACAATCCCCCGGGGGGCTTCTTTAACTCGGACCATAGGGCCATCGTAACGGAGTTCGAGTGGAGGGATTAAGGCCTATTCCCCATTCCCGTCTCAAAGATTAAAGCGAATAATTATGTATTGTTAACCTTTAAACCGCAAGGATTCCCTATAATTGATAGTATTTTGGAGGTACAAAAATAGTTCTCATGAGGGTGTCCGTTTCTTTTTTGATTCTTTTTCTCTGTGCGTGTAATGCTACACGTAATCCTATGGATAACGGCGTGCCGTTAACCGAGAATACTTCCCATCTCCAAAAAGCGGAACTTGCCCCTTTTTATCATGGAGTCGCTTCGGGGGACCCCTATCAAAACAGCTTGGTTATATGGACCAGGATAACCCCCAAGTTTCAAATGAAAAAGGTTCCCATAACCTGGGAAGTGGCTTCCGATCCCGATTTTAAGAGCATTGTAAAATTGGGGGAATTCAATACCTCCCCCAAAAGGGACTACACCGTTAAAGTGGTGGTGGATGGCCTTCGTCCCGGAACAACCTACTATTACCGCTTTAAAGGGTTGGGTCGCTATAGTGCCATCGGTACTTCAAAAACATTGCCCAAGGGAGACAAAACCCCGGTCAACCTGGCGTTCGCCAGTTGTAGCAATATAGAATTCGGCTACTTTAATGCCTATGCCGCTATGGTCAAAGATGAACTGGATGCCGTTATTCACTTAGGGGATTATATTTATGAATACGGGCCCAATACCTACGGGGATTCCACCTTTTTCAAAAAGAATATTCCGCCCCATGAAATAATTTCCCTCCAGGATTACAGGGATCGCTATAGCCAATACCGCTTGGATGAGGACCTACAGAAAGTGCATGGAGCCTTCCCGTTCATCAATGTATGGGACGACCACGAGATTACCAACAATGCCTACGTATCCGGGGCAGAAAACCATCAAGATAATGAGGGGAGCTATGAACAGCGGAAAGCCGTGGCCAAACAGGTATTTTATGAGTGGTTGCCCATCCGGGAAGGAAAAAACCTCTATCGGAAATTTCAATTCGGGACTACTTTGGAACTCATAATGTTGGACGAAAGATTGGCCGGACGTACCATGCAGCCCGATAGCATAAACGACCCCAGAAGAATCTCGCCTGCGCACCACCTCTTAGGGGATACACAAATGCAATGGCTGATCAAATCCCTTAAGGATTCAAAGGCCATTTGGAAAATAATCGGGAACCAAGTCATTTTCTCCTATAGCGATTGGGGCCATGAATCGTTTCGGCAAAACATGGACGCCTGGGACGGGTATCCCAATGATCAGAAAACCCTTACCCGGGCCATTACTGCAAACACTATTGAAAATCTGGTCTTTGTAACCGGTGACACCCACACGGCCTGGGCCTTTGAGGCCACTAGCGATCCATTTGACCGCTATGACCGAACTACAGGAGAAGGGGCCATAGGTGTGGAATTTGGGGTTACCAGCATTAGTTCGGGCAATGCCAACGAGCGTTCCCCGGACGAAGAGGTAAGAGCGCATGAAAAGGAAATCCTGAAGCCCAAATTCAACCCCCATTTAAAATATGTGAATATGCGGGATCATGGCTACCTTAAACTAATGATCAACAGCGACGAGATTATAGCCGAATACAAAATTGTTCCCGGCTTAAGTACCAGAAGCCCCGAGAGTGTGGTAGATAAAACGTTTACCGTACAAAGGGGGCGGCAAAGATTGATGGAAAAATAAAGGTTCGCACCCAATTACCGAGGCCTAAGAAAAATGCGAAATAGGTGCAATCCTTATTTTGACGGCAAATTTTGTAAACTAATCCCGAAGTTCATATCTTCCAGGACAATTCTACCAACTCCTTTACTGACCCTATGCGAAGAAGAAAATTCATTAAGACTGCAGCGGCATCCTCTGCCGCTTTTTCCATTGTGCCCAGCCATGTGCTGGGGAAGACCCACGTTCCACCAAGCGATACCCTCTATATGGGTGCCTTTGGGGTAGGAGGCCGGGGTTCCGGGGTCATGAAAGGGCTGGCCGGAACGGGTAAGGTGAAGTTTGTGGCCCTCTGCGATGTGGATGACCGAAGGGCAAAGAACACCTATGAAAAATATCCGGACGTCCCCCGATATACCGATTTTAGGAAAGTGTACGACAAGCACCTCACTGAAATGGATGCCATTATGGTGGCCACACCGGACCATACGCATGCGCCCATAGCACTGCCCTTTATGAAGGCGAAAAAACATGCCTATGTGGAAAAACCCCTGACACACAATATCCGGGAGGCCCGGATGATGACCCAGGTAGCGCGGGAAAACGGGATCGTTACGCAAATGGGCAATCAAGGTGCCTCCAGTGACGGTAGCCGTGAGGCCAAGGAATGGATTCAGTCCGACATAATTGGCCAAGTGTATAAGGTGGATTGCTGGACCAACCGTCCTGTATGGCCACAAGGGGTTCCCGTGCCCTCCGGAAAAAACAGGGTTCCCAAAGGTCTGGATTGGGACCTATGGTTGGGACCCGCGGCCTGGCGGGAGTATAACGAGGCCTACCTGCCCTTTAAGTGGCGTGGTTGGTGGGATTTTGGTACCGGTGCCCTTGGGGATATGGGTTGCCACATTATGGAGACGTCCTTTGGAGTCCTGGATCTGGGCTATCCCTCAGAGGCAGAGGCTAGCTGCACTACCAATTGGGTGGGCGACTTTGTAGAAGCCGACTACAGCGAATCCTGCCCGGCATCCTCCGTGGTGCGTCTCAAATTCCATACGGAAGCCCATGGGGATATTGCCCTGAACTGGTACGATGGCGGCTTAAAACCCGACCTCCCGGACGAACTGGCAGACGGTGAGACCATAGGTGCCAATGGGGGAGGATCGGTGTTCTATGGTACACGGGGCATTCTGGTCTGTGATGTATATTCCCGGAATGCACGCTTGTTGCCCAGTAGGAACATGGATCTCTTTAATGCCCCCGAGCCTTACTTAAAAAGGATAGAAGGGGATATTGGAGGGCACCAACGTAATTTTGTGGAAGGCTGTCTTAACGGAACGGAAACCTCATCCGACTTTAAGCGTTCCGGACCACTCACGGAAGCCGTGCTTATGGGCAATTTGGCCATTAGGGCCTTTCAACTCAAAGAAAAGAAAGAAAAGGGTCGGGGGTTTGCATACCCAGGGAGACGTAAAATTCTTTGGGATGGGGAAAATATGAAGGTCACCAATTGGGACAAGGCCAATGAATGGGTCATTGGCAATTATAGAAAAGGTTGGGAAATTGATTAAGGCAATCAATATTCTTAGGGAAAAGACCTAGACCGCTTCGCTTCTAGAGCCAAGAACCAAGACTAAAAGATAACATATTTAAAAACAGTTGTTTATGGGGAGAATTGTTTTGGAAAGAACCGGGTTTGACATTGTTTTGTCAAAGTAAGCCTGTGTTTTTGAAACCCGAGTAATCCCCAATATTACGTGTATTTCCAAGTACGGACGTAATCTTAAATTGGACAACGCTATAAAGCAACACAAAATGAAGAAGATTTTAAGGGCAGATTCACTACTCCTCGCCGGAATCATTGTTTTTTTTCTGGGCACGCCATACAGCATGGGCCAGGACAGCACTAAAAATCCGCCTAATTTTATCGTCATTTTTGCGGATGATCTGGGGTATGGGGATTTGGGATGTTATGGACACCCTACCATAAGAACACCACATTTGGACCAAATGGCGGCGGAAGGCCAAAAATGGACCAATTTTTATGTGGCCGCCAGTGTCTGCACGCCCAGTAGAGCTGGCCTGCTTACCGGTCGACTTCCCGTACGCAGCGGAATGGCCAGTCATAAAAGCAGGGTGCTTTTTCCCAATTCCGTCAACGGACTGCCCGCTTCGGAAATCACCTTGGCGGAACAGTTGAAAAAAGGAGGATATGCCACGGCCTGTATCGGCAAATGGCATTTGGGGCATAAGGAACAATATCTCCCCACCAACAACGGTTTCGACTATTATTTTGGCATTCCCTACTCCAATGACATGGACTTTGTGGGAAAAAAAGCCTATAAAAAAGTGATGGCCGATAAGGATTCCATCAAGCCTAGCGACTTTAATGTCCCATTGATGCGGAACACAAAGATTGTAGAGCGGCCCGCACAACAGCATACCATTACCAAAAGATATGCGGAAGAGGCCATCGATTTTATCAAAAAGAAAAAGAAGTACCCATTTTTTATTTACCTGGCCCATAGCTTGCCCCATATTCCCTTGTTTGCCTCCGAGGATTTTAGGGGAAAGAGCAAACGTGGATTGTACGGGGACGTCCTGGAGGAAATTGACCATGGGGTAGGGCAAATCTTGAAGACCCTTAGGGAAGAAGGATTGGCGGATAATACTATTGTGGTCTTTACCTCGGACAATGGGCCCTGGCTTTCCCATTTCACCCATGGGGGCAGTGCCGGCCTACTTTACGCGGGTAAGGGCAGTACCTGGGAAGGCGGTATGCGGGAACCCGGTATTTTTTGGGGACCGGGCCATGTAAAACCCGGGGTAATATCCGATCTGGGATCTACCCTAGATCTATTTGCTACCTTTAGCCAACTGGCCGAACTAGAAATCCCAAAAGACCGTCCTATGGACGGTTTTGATCTTAGCGGCACCCTATCCAATCACATTTCCAGCCCAAGAGAATCTATCCTTTATTATCGGGGCACTGAAGTATTCGCGGCCAGATTGGGAGACTTTAAGGCACACTATACCACTCAGGGAGCCTATGGCCAATTTGGACCAAGGGAAGACCATGCCGTACCGCTTTTGTACAATCTTAGTGTAGATCCGTCCGAAGCCTTTAACATAGCCGAGGAGCACCCGGAAATCATCCGTGAAATCAACACTATGGTAAAAGCCCATAAGGAAAATATGGTCATGGGTAAAGATCAATTGGCAGAACGGGTCGATTAAAAAAATAAGGCCTAAACGTAGGTTTGGGATTTCGTTCAGCCCTCATGTTTAAATCATCTCTTGTAATCCCTAACATCAACGTAGATTTCCAAATCCATATAACTTACCGGACCTTTTTCTTATGCCCTTAAAGCTTTCCTTTGGAATATACCTCTCCATTATCGCGCCATTCATTGGCAATGGTCAGTGCCTTCTCATAAGCCTCGTCCCTGGCAAAACCATGCACTTCAATCATGCCGTTGGCCAACAGAAACACTTTTTCAATCAATTTTTTATCTTTCGTTCCAACCTTGCTCTTTATCTGTTTTAAGGTGAATTTCTCCATACAGCAACTTCCACTATTTTCTTAAAGTAAATTTTGCGTAAAAATAATGTAAATATCAAAAACAAAAGAACGGTTACGATAAAGTGTCGTTATAGAAAGCCGAAAAGCAGTGACCGGATTTATGTCGGAGTAGAAGGATACGATTCCAGTTTTTTTTGTAAATGCTTTTTTTCTAGCTGATTGGAGGTTAAATAAATGGCCTTTTGTAGCGCTGCCCTTGCCGGCAAATAGTCTTTAAGCTCTGCCAATAACTCCGCTTTAAGGGCATAAAATAAAGCCCCATCCTTAAAATAGGGGCCTTTTTCGAACTTCATGAGCTCCAAAAATGCCTTTTTTGGGCCGTGTACCTTATGAAAAGGAACGATCCAGTTTAAATGGACTATTGGAGAATACTGTTGATTCAATTGCATTTGGTAGAGGTTCAGGATACTTTGCCAATCGGTTTGGGCAAAATTTGGTGCCGCACAATGGTAATAAGCCACCGCAGCCTGCAAATGGTAGTCCGAAGGGTCGGTTTCCACAGTTGCCCCTTCCAAATGTCCAATGCCCACTTGTATCAACTCCCGATCGTATTTGCCCCTGTCCTGGTGTTCCAGATCAACCAAATCCCCATGTTCGTCCATCCGTGCGTCGAATCGGGAGGTATGGAAGCACATCAAAGCGATAAGTGCGTGTACCTCCGCCCGGTTGCAATAGGCATTCTTGGTAAGCAATAGGGCCAGGCGAATGGCCTCCAAGCAAATGTCCCTCTTTATGGGCACTTCGCCCTGGCTTGCCGTATATCCTTCTGTAAACATTAAATAGATGACCTTAAGGACAATGGCGAGCCTGGAACGCAGCCCGATTTCCACGGGCACGTCCAAAGTCTTTACGGATTCCTTTAATCTTTTCTTGGCCCGGGTAAAGGATTTGGCCACCGCTTCCTCCTTCTTTAACAGGGCCCTGGCAATCTCCCTGTTCCCAAAGCCCCCGATGAGTTTTAGGCTCAATACAATTTGATATTCCTTGGAAATGGCCGGGTGGCAACAGGCAAATATGGTTTTTAGTTGACTGTCATTAATGGTATGCTCCAAGGTGATTTCCTTGGGACTGGCATGGCCCCGATCAAACAGCTCCGTATTTGCTGTGATATCCATCTTTTTTTTCCGCCTTAAGGTATCGATAAGTTGATTGCCGGCCACCCGCAAAAGCCAGGCCGTGGGATTACCGGGAGGTTCAAAAGCCCATAGGTTCATGGCCTTGATCAAGGATTCCTGAACGGCATCCTCTATATGCTCCAAATGGGACGGGCCAAACCGGCTCAACAGAATGGAAACGATCTTCCCGTATTCATGTCTGAACACATGTTCTACCAACTGGTCTTTCATCTTTTCCGCCATAGTCCAAAAGTAAAAAAGCCCGAATGGCTATCCGGACTTTTATCACGTTCACGGGTTATCTCCTACATGTCCATGGACATGATTTCCCGTACCTCAACATTGCCCTGATGTTCAAAAATGGGACACCCCTTTGAAATTTCCACGGCCTCATTTAAGGTGTCCGCGGAAACAATAAGGTAGCCTCCTACCACCTCGGCGCCCTCGGCAAAAGGCCCATCCGTGATTACTTCACCGGACTTGTGTACCACCTTGCCTTCCTTGGCCAAAGGCAGACCATCTACCAGTTGCCCTTTTTCCTTAAGGCCGCCCATCCAAGCCCCCCATTTTTTCATGTGCTCCTGCATTTCTTCCGGAGATTGTTCAATACGTCTGGCGTCCCCGCCCCTAAATAAATACAAAAAATTACTCATTGGTTTTCTTTTTTGCCCACCGAAGCGGACAGGTTATACTTTATTTTCATCCCAATGACGAACTACGAGTGTGAAATTGGACATGTAGTGTTCAAATATGATTCAATGTCGTTTCAGGTTGCTCTAAAATATCCAGAAAATCTTGGTTTCTCAATCTAACTTTTCATTTTCAATAGGCTTATTTTCATTTTTCCTTGATGAAAAACGAAACAAAAAATCAAGATGGGCCGAGGAAATTGCTATGCATCGTTCGCTTACGGGCCTGCATGCGTTGTGCTCTACACCGCACTTCCGGCCCTTCGCTCACTATTTCTGCGCCCCATCGGACACCCCAACAAGCCATTTCAAACCTGAACCTCCTATTTCGTTTTCCCAAAACAACATACTAGAGTATTCAAATATGACTGGACAAAACTAAAAAATAATCATTTTGAGGGTTTAAGGTCATGGCTATTGAATAGCCCCATTCATTTTACTACCCTTCTGAAAACTAGAAAAAACAATGAATATCATTACGGCTCGTTATCCCTCAAAACAACTTCATTTGCCCGTTTTTAAACTGCTGGTGAAGATCGGGGTTCAATTGGGGAAAAGGGGGTTTGTCCGCAAAATAGGTGCGCCGGGCCAAGCGCATCAGATCATGGATCTGGGTGGCGATCTTGCCTTCCCCCCTACCGCGGATCCCAAACCGACTGTCGTTTAAGCCGCCCCCATGGCATTGCTGTATTTGGTTCAGCACTTTTTCGGCCCGGTCCGGAAGGGTCTTTTTGATCCAATCCGTGAATATTTGGCCAATGGGGCCATTTAAACGTACCACGGTAAATCCGAAGGAGAGGGCCCCATAATCGGAGACCGCCTTGGCCAGTTTCATAATCTCATGGCTGTTGATCCCGGGGATAATCGGGGCCAGCATGGCATTTACAGGAACACGGTTTTCGCTGAGCACCTTTATGGTCCGCAACCGTTTGGCAATACTGGCCGTTCTAGGCTCCAAAATCCTGCGGGTATCTTCGGAAAGCGAGGTTACCGAGACATTCACCCCCACCAACCGATGTTTGGCCAATTCCGAAAGCAGGTCCAGATCCCGTAACACCAAGGCGTTTTTGGTGATTATGCCCACAGGATGCCGGTATTTTAAAAAAACTTCCAAACAGGCCCGGGTAATCTTGAACTTCTTTTCCGCGGGTTGATAGCAGTCCGTGTTCCCGGACAGTACAATGGTCTCCGCACGCCAATTGCGCGACCTCAACTTCTTTTCCAAAAGGGCGGGGGCATTCTCCTTGATCAAAATCTTGCGCTCAAAATCCAGCCCCGGACCATAGCCCCAGAACTCATGGGTGTTACGGGCATAACAGTAGACACAGCCGTGTTCACAGCCTTGATAGGGATTCATGGAGTAGGCCATGCCCACATCCGGACTAGTCACCTTATTGACAATGGTCTTGGGGAAAATGGGGATGTATTGGGTTTTACCGCTATCCGGATCCTCCCCGTTTATCCTACAGAATTCCAAAAAATCCTCCCTATGGTCATGTACGTATTGCTCAAACCGGTTGTGTACCTTCTTTTGGGCTCCACGTCCCTTGATGACCTTTTTCATTGACTTGGATTTATTCCAAAAATAAGGAATTATTCCAATTATGGATATGCCATATTGCCAAGGTGACCGGGCAAGCCATAATGTGTCTTTTGGGTTCCCATTTTTGCTGAGCTTTCTTTACTGAAGTGCTTAGGGTAAGGTATCTAGAAAGGATATGCCCATCCATTGTACATGTATTTTGTATATCACCTCAATCAGCATATTAAAACTGTTATACAAAATACCTGATGCTTTTATTTCCTTGTAGGGCAAGTAGGTATAGCGGATGGGGAAATTAGGGTATCTTTGAGGGAAAGGGGACGAATACGGACTTAAAACATTTTGTGGCACGTTATAAATAAACATTAGTAATTGGAATTCATTTTTAAAATATTACAAGAGAATCCTGAAATAGGCACTCTCTTTATTGCGACTACTTTTACAGCAGTAGGTTTTATTTTTAAAACATGGATAGACAATATTTTAGAAGGTAAGAGATATAAAAAAGAAATTAAAAAGATTTATTGGACCGAACGAATTAATGCTGCCAAGAAAGCATCAGAATATTATTATGACCATCAGGAGTTACTTGGTTTGATGATTCATAAAATTGATGTTGTGTTGCGTCAAGACGGACCCGGAACTCTCCCAGAAACTATCCAAAAGACAATAGAAGTAATATCTCAAAGAACCGTAAATCCAATCTCATTTGAACATTACCATATCCACATGTTTTATGATTTTGATACTGAGGAATTAAATCGACTGAACAGTGAATCTTTTAATATTATTCAAGGGCTAGAAAAAATTGAAATCTTAGAATCAGATACGATTGAAAGTATCAATGGCAAATTAAATGATGGGCGGAATCTATTGACGAATTTAAAATCTAATCACCAAAAGCAAAAAAAGATTTATAAATCATACTTAAAGATGATTCAGGAAGATCTCGCAGAATACATTAAGTAAAGTACCATAACAATGGCTCTAATTCATTGTGGTTTAGTGCCACCCCTAAATAAGAGTAATGATCAGCAGCCGATTTCGGGTGGACAGTTTCCTGCGGAAATATCCACAATGAAATCATAGAGACCGTTGTAATGCATTTTGACTAATTCAAAAGACCACTTCACTCATTCAGCCTTTTTCATCTGGAAAACCTCAAGTACTTTCGAACAAAAATTAACCGACCAATTTTGAAGAACACATTATTAATATTTTTCTTTTCCATTTTCGGAGTGGTTATTGGCCAGACAACGGAATATTCGGGAATAGTCAAAATTAAAGGTGATAAGTCGCCTTTACCTGGTGTAACTGTAATTGTGAAAGGGACAAAAATTGGAACCCAAACTGACTTTGACGGAAATTTTAAAATTAACGTACCAGATTCATTAAATGTACTTTCATTTTCCTACATAGGGATTGAACCAATGAACTATAAGCTCGGTGAAAATACATTTCTAGAAATCTTTTTAAAAGAAGATTGCACGGTTTGTTTTTTAGACCACCAACAAATTGCCATTTATGCTCAGAGCGGAGTTATTGGAAATCCGATTGGAGCCCAATTCGATTTGTCTTTTCCAGCCTTCTTTGGCGAACCGACATTAAAAACTGGAATTGGTTATCAAACCAACTTCCAAGAAAACCGATTCTTAAATGCGTATGTCAATATCGAACACTTATTTGTGGACTGTGGATTTAGCATTGACATCAATTCTTCGGTGAGAAATTTGAATTATGACAACAACATCGATTCGAACAGCTATAGTCTTGAAAGCGGTATCAACCTGAGTGGAATACAAATTCTGACAGGCTTTAGCAACGTGGAGTATGTGGAATTGAAAAAAAATAAAACTGTAAAAACAAATGGACCACTTATCGGACTTGGAACTTGGCTTGGTCCGCCATTTTATGCTTCTGTAAATGCCAAAACAAGTATCTACAGGGATTTGAGTGAATATCAAGTAGAAATTAAACGGAATTTCAAACGACTTTCCAGTTTCATCCGATACAATAGGATTGGGAGCTTTAACGAGTTAAGTCTGGGAATTGGATATCAGTTCACTTACTATCTAAAAAAACGGCGAGAATAAAAAAACGCATGCCAACAAGGATAACCGTTGCACAAGCCCCTGAATTTTTCAATAAATGAACCGTTCCGAGCCCTTTTGCGGGGCCTTTTTTTTAAATGAATGCGACGGTTAGTTGTCGTGGGGTCATCAAGGGGGCCAAAAACAGCCTTGACAAGGTGGTTTTTGGCATTTCAAGGAAAACAAGGGCACTTGCCCCACTTTTTGTGTGTTTTTGCCCGAACTTCAGGTACTTCTTCAGATTGTAGGCCATGGCGGAAAGATGCATGCACTTGTTGGCCTGTGCAAGACCGATCGTGTTCATCTTTCGCAGGCCCATATGCTGGGTAAGGGTGCCGAAAACGGGTTCCACCGTGCTTTGCCGTTTCCCTTTCATATACCGCCCCAGGGAGCCGTTCACCCGTTCGTTGTTGCGTTCGTATTCCGCCCGGTAATAGGTGACACCGAACTTCTTTTCCTGGGCGCTCTTGCCCAAACATTCACTTCTCAGGGGGCAGCCCGTACAAACGTGCTTCCTGGCACGGTATTCCTTTTTTTCCTGGTTCCCGTGTGGTAATCGTCGAAGACCTTGGTAAAGGGTATGGCCCTGCCCCTTGGGGCAAAGGTAATGGTCGGATTCTTTAACATACCTAAATCCATCCGGGCCGCCCTTGTAGGTGCCGTGCGGGGGAATAAAACTCTTAAGCCCCTATCCTTCCAAAAAGGCATAGTTCTCCCCGCTGCTGTAACTCGTATCGGCAACGCAATTCTTCCAGACCAGGCCATGTTACCATAAAAGCCTTTGTTCCCTATGTACGATATCCGCCTACCGTTGGTTGTCCCACAAAACGTTTTCTTTATCAAAACTTTGGAACAAATTTTGAAAAATGTTATCTAATTAGCTAACTTTGAATTGAATTTTAGAGTTAGTGGCATTGAGCGAATTTAAACGGACAATTGAAATCTTTGAAAATCACTTTTGGGATTTCTACAACAAACAGAACAAAAAGGTACAGGGCAAAATAGATTGGACCGTAACAATGATTCAGACTACGAAGATCGTTCCCGAGAAATTCCTCAAGCACCTAAAGAGTACGGACGGACTTTGGGAAATTCGAGTTTCCGCAAATAATGGAATTTTTAGAATATTCTGCTTTTTCGACAAAGGAAACTTGGTTGTGCTATTGAGTGGTTTTCAAAAGAAAACACAAAAAACACCTAAGTCTGAACTGAAAAGAGCGGAACGACTTAAAAAACGATATTATGAGCAAAAAAGATAATATAACGAACTGGGACGACCATTTGGACGCTAAATACGGAAAACGCGGGACTGGGAAACGAGAAAAATTCCAAGAGGAATTCGAAGCGTTTCGGCTCGGAGTTTTGATTCAAGAGGCGAGAAAAAGCCAAAACCTTACCCAACAACAACTTGCCGACAAAGTCGGAACCACAAAAAGCTACATTTCTCGAATTGAAAACAATGCAAGTGATATCAGGCTTTCGACTTTAATGCGCATAATCCGAGAAGGCTTGGGCGGAAGCCTAAAACTATCGCTGAACATATAGGCAACATGGGCTATAACTTATAGCTGCAATTCGTTAACTTCAAACTTAGAAACCATTAATGGCTGGATTTGAAACGGTTGGAAATGCTCTGAATTTCCGCACCGTCACAAATAATAGCTGCGGCCGTTGTGTATACTTTGAGAAATGACAGATAAAGAACATAAAATAGAAATTGAATTTTTGGATCATGTAGCAATTCGAGTTGCC
>JBCBSN010000039.1:0-23599 GCA_039819225.1 Bacteroidota bacterium
ACCTTGCCGCAATTATTGTTTCTTTTTCCCTCCTTTAGAAAATCCATTGCGCAAGGTCAGTTCCAAAATACTAATAGTCAAAATCCATTTGACTATGGAGGACGACTTTTTCCATAACATTTTATGGATTTCGCTATAAGACAATTTGGGAAGGTTCGCCTCTCGCTTTTGCCAGTCTTTTTTTAATAGTTCCAGTTCGTCCATCATATCCTTAGGGATTCAATATGGTTCTTAGCTTTTTCTTTATACGGTTCATCTTCACCCGGGCATTTACCTCGGTTATGCCCAGTGTGCCGGCAATTTCCCTATAATCCTTATCCTCCAGATACAGGAAAACCAGTGCCTTTTCAATGTCCCCCAATTGTTTTACGGCATTGTACATAAGGGCCAATTGCTTTTCTTGGGTCTCATCATATTCGTCGGCCTTTATTTTAAAAATTACCGATTCATAATCCTGGGTGACCACTTGTTTTTTTGATTTTCTGTATAAGGTAATTGCCGTGTTCAATGCGACCCGGTACATCCAGGTACTGAATTTGGATTCGCCCCTAAACTTGGGATAGGCCTTCCACAGTTGAATGGTTATCTCCTGAAAAAGGTCCTTATGCGAGTCCCTATCATGGGTATACAGGGTACATACCTTATGAACAATGTTCTGATTGTTCTCTAGTTCTGTTACAAACTGATGTTCCAGTTCCTTGTTCACTTGCGGTCGGTAAGTGTTTTATTTGGATTAGTAGAAATATCCGGGTTATTGTTACAACCCTACGGGGAATAATGGCCAATGTACGATGGGATAGGCCTTTAGCATGTAAAAACAGTTTTTAAAGCGATTCCAAAAGGATTTTTCGTTTTGTATTCTTTTTAAATTCAGACTTCAGATCCATTTGGATAACTCGCTCGTTTTGCAACTTATATATCAATACAAATTCCATTTTGGTAAGATCTATAAAAGTGGAGTAGAGGGTTCCACCTATCTTCCCTTGCTTATTCTTTCGAGGGGGTTGGGCCGCCTTGGCCAGAATATTCCCCACCCGTAGCAAATGGATACTATCCCTTTGGGATTCCATGGCCCTAATATCTTTTTGGATGGCGCTATATCTTGGACAGGAATGGTTTTTGATTTTAGGATCCGACAACAAAAAATTGGTCATCGCCAAATAATGGCCGGTGATGGATACTAACTGCCTTTCCCCATTGACCCATTCCAATACCACGGCATTGCCCTTGGCATCCCCCAACATTATATGTGCGTTGGTCAAGGCGATTTTTTGCTTTTCCAGAAAGTGCAAAGCCTCCGGTACAGTCTTGCAACGGGCAAGGATTTGATCTCCCAAATTCCCTTTTACTTTTTTTGATCCTCGTGGTCTGGGTTGTTCCGGTGTTACGGCCCCATCAAAAAACAGCCCCGCCTCGTTGACGCCGCCTTGGGCAAAATCCTTCCATCCGTACCAAAGACGGGCCATTTCCTTTTTGGACCTTGGCATAATCTTGAGGTAGGCTTCTACATGGTACCAATAGTCTTCATGGTTGGCAACATAGATCTTCCCTGTTACCGAATCTAGATAATAGAGTACGGAACATGCCCGACTCGGCATTGCGGCAAGCAAAAAAAGAAATAGGAAACAGATACCTAGGGTTTTAAGCATTGAAATCTTTTAAACCCAAAGATAGACAAATGAAAATCTTTTATTCGTGAGACCCGTATTTCAAAATCCGCCCATAGCGGAGCGTTGAAATACGATGGTCGAACGAACCCCGATGAAAAGTCGGGGTCTTTGGTTCAATACCTCGACCCTTGGGTCGATTCCTTGTTTTGGGTCCAGGGCTTGCCCTGGGGTTAATGCCTTTTACGATCCCAGGAAATCCCGGCTTTAGGCAATACTTATATTAGATAGGATTGCGGAGTTTGATGCCGGCACTTTTATCTTGTTTTATGCATTGACAAAACGATGTTAAAACATAAAGCTTAAATAGTTGATTCAATACAAATGGCGTATCCTTTGTATTCATTTGATAAGTGCGTTGATGCCTATGGAGCGATTCATGTTTATGTTTTCGGCCCTCTTTTTCCTGGAAATTATGTCTCTTGGTGCCCAAGCCTCCTCGAATACTTCAAATAGAGGTATCGGGCACGTAGATAGAATACTGCTCAGTGGACATGCATATCCTATTTCCGCTCTGGGAGAAGTACATTCCTCTTTTACCGTTCAATTTCCTATTACCCCCGAATTTGAAACAAAATTGGAAGGATTTTATGATACGTTTATGTACTCTAGTAGGTTTAGGACAGACCTTGTTCTTAAAGGGTTTTTTGCAGATAGGTTCTATGCTTTTGCTGGATTGCAGACAGAACGCACGGCGGGACGTTTGGACGAGTCCGTTTCCAGAAATGATTGGGAAAAACCGCGAAACGCATTTTTGTTTGGCACCGGATACCAAGTAGAGGAAAATTTCTTCCTGGAAGCCAGGGCCAATCACCAATATAATAACTCTCAAATGGGCAGTTTTCGGGAACCTTTTGTCCCCGTGCCCCAAGTGTACATGTTAAGGGGAAAACTGAAATTCTGACCCTTATTTCATTTCCTATTTCGAAATGGGAGGTAGTATTATTCCATGCCCAGGCTGGCTTTCCGGGGATGATAGGCATGCATTACCTTGGCAAGATGGGTGCGGTCTACATGCATATACACTTCCGTTGTGGTAATACTTTCATGGCCCAGCATTTGTTGTATGGCCCTAAGATCGGCCCCGTTTTCCAAGAGATGTGTGGCGAAGGAATGCCTAAACGTGTGCGGGCTTATTTTTTTTTGGAGCCCCGCTTTTTCCGCTAGACCCCTAACCATAGCAAAAATCATGGCCCGTGTCAATTGTTTGCCCCTTCGGTTCAGAAAAAGGATATCCTCATGTCCCTTTTGGATACTTTGATGCAGACGAACTTCTCCCTTGTAGAGGGTAATGTATTTTTGGCAGATATCCCCTATCGGAACAAAGCGTTCCTTGTTGCCCTTGCCCGTGATCTTGATAAAGCCTTCTTCAAAAAAAAGATCGGATATGCGAAGACTTACCAGTTCCGATACCCGTAATCCGCAGCCGTAAAGGGTTTCCAGAATAGCACGGTTGCGCTCGCCTTCCGTTTTGCTTAGGTCTATGGCAGCGATAAGCCGGTCTATCTCGCTTACCGAAAGGGTATCCGGAAGCTTCCGTCCTATTTTTGGGGACTCCATCAGGTCCATGGGGTTGTCAACCCTAAAATCCTCAAAAACCAGATAGTTGAAAAACCCTCTAAGTCCGGATATGGCTCTGGCCTGTGAACGGGGATTTACGGTCTTGGCCAACTCATATATAAAGGCCTGGAGCGTTTCCGCTCCAATAGATACGGGATTTACTAGGATATCATAGGTCCGTAAATAGCGTATCAACCGTTTTATATCGCGTTGGTAACTTTGAATGGAATTTTGCGCAAGACCTCGTTCTATGCGTAAATAATGGAGGTAGTCTTCCAGTGCCTGTTCCCAGTTCATGGGACAAAGATAGGTGAGTTTTGACCAATTCTATGGCGAAGCACCGGATGCTATCGGAACCGATCACATGATTCAAACAGCTCCTAAGTACGGAGGGCCTTTTATCATTTAAGACCGGGATATGCCCTTGCCCAAAGTTTCCTATATTTGAAGGTGGGCTAAAAAATGCCTTTCTGTAATGGATTCTATAGGGGTAAAGCGTATAGGGTTTCTTATGGAATCGAATACCACATAACCTAACTTTATTAGAGTAGATGAAAATCATCATCATTAATGGGCCAAACCTTAATCTATTGGGCAAGCGCGAACCAGATGTATACGGTAGCGAGACCTTTGAAAACTACTTTTCCGGTTTACGGTCCAGGTTTAAGGAAGTACAGTTGGACTATTACCAATCCAATATAGAGGGAGAAATCATAGAGAAGATCCAGGAAACAGGTTTTTCCTATGACGGTATCGTACTTAATGCCGCTTCCTATACACATACCTCAGTGGGTATTGGGGACGCCGTGAAGGCTGTTGACACCCCTGTAGTGGAGGTCCATATTTCCAATACGCATAAAAGGGAAGATTTTAGGCACGTGTCCTATATTTCTTCCGCGGCCAAGGGTGTAATTTTGGGTTTTGGGCTGCAAAGTTACGATTTGGCCATAAAAAGTTTTTTGACCGAAAAAGAATAAACGAGTCTATTTACAATGAAGGGATTTAAACTTTTTAGATCAAAGCACCCGTCTCGATAATTATAGGGAGCTATGGCGATAGTTTTTTCCTTTCGGAACCTTTTTTGATCTGCATAGCAGGGCTATAGAAGGAAAAAAGTCGAATAAGGGGTGAAAAAGCATCGATTTTTAACCAACTGAAAAAAATTTAAATCACCTCAATTCCACAGGAAACAAACGATATGGGTTTTACTAATCAGTCTATAGGGGATTTTAAAGCAAAGAACGAACGGTATGACACTATGCCTTTTCGAAGATGTGGCCACAGTGGCCTTTTATTGCCGGCCATTTCAGTAGGTCTCTGGCATAACTTCGGCCACGCAGACAATTTTACCAATGCCCGTTCCATTTTAAGAACAGCCTTTGACAACGGGATTACCCATTTTGACCTGGCCAATAACTATGGCCCACCCTATGGAGCGGCCGAAGAGACCTTTGGCCGTATCTTGGAAAGGGATTTTATGCCCTATAGGGATGAATTGATTATTTCTAGCAAGGCGGGATGGGATATGTGGCCAGGGCCGTACGGCAATTTCGGATCGCGAAAATACTTAGTTGCCAGCCTGGATCAAAGTTTACGAAGGATGGGCTTGGATTATGTGGATATCTTCTACCATCATAGGCCGGATCCGGAAACCCCCTTGGAAGAAACCATGGCGGCCTTGGACCATATCGTTAGGCAAGGTAAGGCACTGTACGTTGGAATTTCACAGTACTCCGCGGAATTGACCCAAAAGGCGGCGCAGATCCTAAAGGAAATGGGTACTCCCTTATTGATACATCAACCGAGGTATAGCCTGATGGACCGCTGGGTTGAGGATGGACTTTTAGAGGAATTGGGGCGCCAGGGAACCGGTGCCATAGCTTTCTCCCCACTGGAACAGGGGATTTTGACCAACAAGTACCTTAAAGGGTTCCCCGAGGAATCAAGGGCGATGAAAGACGGAAGGTATCTTCAAAAGAACAAAATTACGGAGGAGGTGCTGCAAAAAGTGACGCTACTCAACAATATAGCCCGGAAGCGGAACCAAAGTTTGGCGCAAATGGCCATTGCCTGGTTGCTCAAGGATAAACGTATTACATCTGTACTTGTGGGCGTGAGCAGCCCGGAACAACTTTTGGACAATATCAAGACTGCCGAAAACTTATCCTTTTCGAAACAAGAACTTCAAGAAATTGAATCGATATTGGAGTCCGCAAAATGAACTCAAGTCGAGTTCAGTGATCTCGAACAAAGAAACGCTATGGGAAATGTGTGCTTTTTTAACATTCTTTTTTTTGGTCTGGTGATCGGTTTTGGAAATGCCCAAAATACCGATGGCCTTTTTGACCATTTCGTAGATGTGGGACCTGTACTTCATGGGGGAAGTACTTTCTACGATCGGGGAACGCAGATCTATGAACTGTCCGGTTCCGGGACGAACATTTGGTTTGCAAAGGATGAATTTCATTTTGCCCATAAAAAGCTAAAAGGCGATTTTATCTTACGGACCAGGGCTAGATTTATTGGTGAAGGCGTGGACCCACACCGAAAATTGGGATGGATGGTAAGGACAAGCCTGGATCCTACTTCCGCTATGGTCTGTGCCACGGTTCACGGAGATGGGCTGACCGCGATACAATATCGAAAGAAAAGGGGTACCCATGTTGCCGAAGTACGATCCCCCGTTAAGGCCCCGGATATCATTCAGTTGGAACGTCTGGGAAACCGTTTTTTCTTGGGCATCGCCAAATTTGGTGCTCCATTTTGGAAAGTAGAAGTAACGGACCTGGAATTTCCGGAGGAACTATTAGGAGGACTTTTTATTTGTTCCCATAATGCAGAGGTGATGGAACGGGCCATTTTTGAAAATACCCGAATACTATACCCGGCCCCTGCCGATCTTGTTCCTTATCGGGATTATCTGGGGAGTCATTTGGAGGTTTTGGAGGTAGATACCGGCAAAAGGGAAATGGTATACTCCTCCGAAAAATCTATCCAGGCCCCCAACTGGACAGCTGACAATAAAGCATTGCTATACAATAGCGAAGGTCGAATATATAGATTGGACCTCACTGATAGGACTACCACCGTTGTCCCAACCGACTTTGTGCAGGACAACAATAATGATCATGTACTTTCCTTTGATGGTAGCATGCTGGGATTAAGTAGTTCTAGCGGTGAACGGGAACACGGGTCCTTGATCTATACGGTTCCTGCCAAGGGCGGGATACCGAAGAGAATTACCCCTACCGGTCCCAGTTATCTGCACGGCTGGTCGCCAGATGGTAAATGGCTTACCTATACCGCCAGTAGGACGGGTATATACAACATTTATAAGATTCCTTCCGATGGGGGAGGGCCCGAGGTTCAGTTAACGGATGAACCTGCCTTGGACGATGGTTCCGAATTTGGGCCGGACGGCAGATATATTTATTTCAATTCTGCAAGAACAGGTTCCATGGAATTATGGCGCATGCTAGCTGATGGTAGCGACCAGGAACAGTTGACGGACGATGCCTATCAAAACTGGTTTCCCCATGTTTCCCCGGATGGACAAGAAATCGTTTTTCTGTCTTATCTTCCGGAAGTGGGGGCACAGGAACATCCGTTTTACCAACACGTGTATCTTCGGAAAATTCCAATAGATGGGGGTGAACCAAAAATAGTGGCGTATCTCTATGGAGGCCAGGGAACCATTAATGTGCCCAGTTGGTCACCGGATGGGAAATATGTCGCCTTTGTCAGCAATTCCGGAATCAAGTAAAGATTGTGGCGATCCGTATACGTTACGGCTGCAGCGGCCTTAAATACTTCTTTTCCATATAAAAGGTGCCAAAGGGCAATAGGCTGCTCAATAAAATTACTACCAAACGCTTTATGCCCCACTTTTTTTGTACCCAAAAAGCTATGGCCAATACTACAAACAGTATGAACAATACCCCATGTGCATAACCAATGTAGATGTTGGGCTCCCGTATCCCGGCCCAATATTTTAAAGGCATGCTTATGGCAAACAGTGCAAGATAGGAGATACCTTCAAGAATAGCGGTGATTCTAAAAAAAGTGAGCATACTATTGGCGTTATGGATTAGGAAGTGTTTGTCCAAGGTTTTTGGCTCACAAACTAATAGGAACCTAAACTCTTCAACTTATAAACTCCTCAACTTTTCATAAATGAATTACCTCATCGTAAGCATCGGCCACGGCTTCCATTACAGCTTCGCTCATGGTGGGGTGGGGATGTACGGCCTTGAGTACTTCATGTCCCGTGGTTTCCAATTTTCGGGCTACTACCGCCTCCGCTATCATATCGGTCACCCCGGCACCTATCATATGGCAACCTAGCCATTCTCCATATTTGGAATCAAAAATCACTTTTACAAAACCATCGGAATTACCCGAGGCCTTGGCCTTGCCACTGGCCGAAAAGGGAAATTTGCCCACCTTGATGTCCAAACCTTGTTCCCGGGCCTGCTTCTCCGTAAGTCCCACGGAGGCCACTTCCGGCATGCAATAAGTACAACCTGGAATATTACCATAGTCCAAGGGCTCTACCTGCATTCCCTTTATTTTTTCCACACACAGTATCCCCTCCGCAGATGCCACATGGGCCAGCGCCTGGCCTGGGGTTACGTCCCCAATGGCATAGTAACCCGGAATGTTGGTCTGGTAATAATCGTTTACAAGAATTTTATCCCTATCGGTAGCAATGCCCACTGCTTCAAGACCAATATTTTCTATGTTCGATTTAATGCCTACGGCGGAAAGAACGATATCCGCTTCCAGAACCTGTTCTCCCTTGGGGGTCTTTACCGTAGCTTTAACACCCTCTTCAGAAGTATCTACTCCGGTGACCTCGGAAGAGGTCATAATCTTTATGCCGGATTTTTTAAAACTACGTTCCAATTGTTTGGAGACGTCCTCGTCCTCCACAGGGACTATGTTGGGCAAATACTCCACCACGGTTACTTCCGTTCCCATGGCATTGTAGAAATAGGCAAATTCTATGCCGATAGCCCCACTGCCCACTACGATCATTTTTTTGGGTTGTTTCCCCAGGGTCATCGCCTCGCGATACCCAATGATCCTTTTGCCATCCTGGGGCAAACTGGGCAATTCCCTACTGCGTGCACCAGTGGCGATGATGATATGTTCAGCGGTATACTCCACTTCCTTGCCCTCGGCATTTTTTACCGCTATCTTTTTACCCGGTTTTAAGGTGCCATGGCCCAAGATGACCTCGATTTTATTTTTCTTCATCAGAAACTGCACGCCTTTGCTCATGCCGTCGGCAACTCCCCGGCTCCGCTTTACTACTGCGTCAAAGTCCTTGTCTACCTGATCGGCCTTAAGGCCATAATCCGCGGCATGTTGCAAATAATCGAACACTTGGGCCGACTTTAAAAGGGCCTTTGTGGGAATACATCCCCAATTAAGACAGACCCCGCCCAGGTTTTCCTTTTCCACGATCGCAGTCTTGAATCCTAATTGGGAAGCACGGATTGCGGTAACATAACCCCCGGGACCACTGCCCAGAACAATAACATCAAAATTGGCCATAATTCTTGCTTTAGGATAAATTCCCGAAATTCCCGAAAGTTATCGGTACGGGAGCGGTGCAAAAGTACGGAAATGTACCTCCAAAAAACAAATGGAAAGGTCATTTGTAGAAAAGCGTGCGGGAATTAAAAGAGAGCCTTATTTTCTAAATTTCTCCTGATTAAAAGCTTTGGAGCCCCCCTTGGGAATAGAAAGGGAAACCCATAAATCACTTTTGATCATTTTGCCCAAAAAGACAATTTGTCCCACATGGGCCGCGTAATGGGCCAATTGCCGGTGTACGGCTTCCATAATGGAATGGTCATCACCCCGTATTTTCACCGAATCGTTAAAGTTCTCCTTGTTAATGGATGCCAAGGCTTCAAAAAGGCAATGCCATCCTTTTTCCCATGTAGCCATTACTTCTTCCTTGGTACATGGTGGAAGTTCGAATTCGTTATCTCGATCTCGCCATGATTTTTCGCCATCCTCGGTGAGGAAATTTGTCCACCGGCTCAACATATTACCGGCAAGGTGCTTTACGATCAAAGCTATGCTATTGTCTTCCTTGCCCGGGCACCACTGTAATTCTTTTTCGCTCAGTTGGGAAAACGTCCTTTCTCCCATGTTTTTGTAACGTTTAAACTCAAAAAGTGCACTTTTAAGAAATTCTTCGGAACAACCCATATTACAAAACAGCTTCTTAATCCTTACGATTCGCTACTGGAACCTAGTTTTGATCGGGAACAAAGTCCAGTGCCACCCCGTTGATGCAGTGTCGTTTGCCCGTGGTCTGCAAAGGGCCGTCATCAAATACATGGCCTAAATGTCCCCCACAGGTCGCACAATGCTCTTCCGTACGTTTGTAGCCAATCTTATAGTCTACATCATAGGCCACATTGCCCTGGATCTCTCGATCAAAACTAGGCCAACCCGTGCCGGAATTAAATTTGTGCTCGCTCTTAAAAAGAGGCGTGGCACAACCGGCACAAACATAGGTGCCCTTTTCTTTATTGTCCAAAAGGTCACTGGTAAAAGCATGTTCCGTGGCCGCCTTTCGCAACACATAAAATTCCTCTTCGGTGAGTTCCTTGCGCCATTCTGCCTCTGTTTTGACGATAGGGAAGGTTTTTTCCTTTTGGGTTTCCTTAATCTCGGTTTCAGAGGCCAATTCCTTTTCTTGGGAAACCCCCTTACATCCACCAACGATAAAAAAAATTCCCAATAGTATGTTCGCTATTTTCATCTTTTACATTGCTTTACTTCTTTGACGATCGTAACCCCCTTTCCTTTCAAAGTTAGAAAAATAGGGCAATAAAAAAGCCCCATTGCTTTTAGAGCCTATGGGGCCATAGTTTTCCTAAGGAACAGTATCCTAGTTCATTTGAATTTTTTTGACATCTTCTTCCCCAATGCCCAAGGAACGCATTACGGAGTCTATATTGGACGTATCCATCTTAAGGCTTTCCGATTTTGCGCTTCCGGAAGTATCTCTTGGAAGTATTACGATTCGAAATAATTGATTTTGAGTAAAATCGGTGTCCAATCCCGATAGGTCAAATTCGCCCTCAATAAATATATTGACATCGGCCGAAGTATGGGAAGGCACGTATTGAATGATACCCTCATTTAAAAAGAAATTTTGCGGGATCAAGATCCAACTATCTTCGGTACTTCCGTCTTCAAATTCTACAACTTGATCAAAGATGTAGACCAAAACGGCATCCCCGACCAAAGTCTCAAAATCCGTATGTTCCCCAAAGGTGATAATGGTCTCATGTATATTGGCCCCGGGATTATAGGCGAAGTCCACGCCATCTACCTCAAAAACTTGGGCCAGTATTCCGGGTTCGCCATCCAGGCCATCCAGACCATTTAAGCCATCTCGACCATCAAACCCGGGAGGGCCTTGAGGACCTTCACAGGATATAAAAAATAGGGTGATCAACGTACCGAATACCAAAGCTGCTTTTTTCATAATTATCTATTTTGATTAGAGAACGAATTTGTTTTTCATATATTTTCAAAAAGCGTTCCAAAAATGAAACACCCCGGGTTTAGCTGGCATAGAAGGAAAATGAGTTCAATATTTACAGCATACCGCTCTCCGGATATTGCAATAATTCCTATTTTTAGCCCAACCGCTTAAACTTGATCATTATGTTTAGACAACAACGTGTTGTTATCGAAAACCTATCGCCCCAATTACAGTCTGGTGAGTTTTTTATCAAGCGAACCGTAGGTGAAATGGTCGAGGTCTATGCGGATGTGCTTCCCGACGGGCATGATGTGATCCAAGCGGAAGTGCTCTTTAAACATGAGGACGAAAAGAATTCTTCATATGCTCGTATGAAGCCCCATGGCCAGGATGTGTACACGGCGACCTTTAAGGTAGAAAAACAGGGGTTCTATGAATACAAAGTGCGTGCTTGGATAGACCATGCCCTGAACTGGCAGCACGGTATCCGGGCGAAATTGGATGATGGGCAGCATGTGAAAAGCGAACTTTTGGATGGAATACAGTACCTGAGGTACCTTCAAAAAAAAGTTTCAAAAGAGGATAAGCCCAATCTTAAGGAAATGGAACGATCGTTCAGGGAGGAAGCCTCCTACGAGGAAGCGACCAAAACCGCTATTTCCCAGGAATTGGAGCGATTGTTTTTAAAATACCCCCAAAGGTTTCTGGCCAATACCAGTAAAACCCTGCAGGTATATGTTGATCGGAAAAAAGCGGCCTTTAGCACTTGGTACGAGCTGTTTCCAAGATCTACAGCGGCGGAACCGGGCAAGCACGGTACTTTTGCCGACTGTGAACGTTTATTGCCGCGTATTGCCCAAATGGGTTTTGATGTGCTCTACCTTCCGCCCATCCACCCCATCGGGGAAATAAACCGAAAGGGTAGGAACAATACCGTGAATGCACAGGAGGGCGATTCCGGGGTGCCCTGGGCCATTGGATCCCGATTGGGGGGGCACCGGGCCATTCACCCCGAACTGGGTACGGAAAAGGATTTTAAACGACTGGTTAAGAAAGCTGCGGAACGGGGAATGGAAGTAGCTATGGACCTCGCCTTTCAGGCCGCTCCGGATCACCCCTATATCACTGAGCATCCGGAATGGTTTAGGAAACGACCGGACGGCACCATTCAGTATGCCGAGAATCCGCCCAAGAAGTATCAGGATATCGTTAATTTTTATTTTGAATGCGAGGACTATAAAGCATTGTGGGAAGAATTACTAGGGATAACACTCCAGTGGGTGGATTGTGGGGTGAAAATCTTCCGCGTGGACAATCCCCATACCAAACCGTATTATTTTTGGAACTGGCTGATCGCCCAGGTGAAAAAGGACCATCCGGATGTACTTTTCCTGGCCGAAGCTTTTTCACGCCCCAAGGTGATGCAACAATTGGCCAAACAAGGATTCTCGCAATCCTATACCTATTTTACATGGCGTTTTCATAAGCAGGAGCTTATAGAGTATATGGTGGAACTTACCCAATCTGAAATGCGGGAATATTACCGCCCCAATTTTTGGCCCAATACGCCGGATATCAACCCCTATCATTTACAGGGCTCCCATGAGGCCATGCATTTGATCCGTTACGCCCTGGCGGCGACCATGAGTGGAAACATTGGTATTTACGGGCCGGTATTTGAATATATGGTCTCTGAAGCCCTTCCGGGAAAAGAGGAATATAAAGATTGTGAAAAGTATGAGATACGCCATTGGGATTGGTCCGTAGAAAACAAGTTGACGTATGTTATTGGTAAAATAAATGCGGTACGTAAGGTCCATGAAAGTCTGCAACAGACCAATAACATCCGTTTTTGTGCCTTGGAAAATCATAACCTTATCGCGTTTTACAAGTGGAATGACGCTCTCACGGATAAGATGTTGGTCATTATAAGCTTAGATCCCCATTATCCACAAAGGGGAATGGTACAGTTGCCCACAGAGCTTAGGGATCTAATTGCCCGTGGACAAACCGTTCATGTGCATGACGTTATCACGGATAATGGTTATTTTTGGCACAGCGAATGGAACTTTGTAGAGTTGCATCCCACACTGCCTTTTCATATCTTCCATATTAAATCGGACTAATGTCAAAAAAGAAAAAGGAATCGTTGGTACAGCCCCCATACCAGTTTGACACGGTTTGGGAAGAACTTATGGACAATGCAGAGTTCATGAAGGTCTTTCTATCGGATGTTTTGGAGAAATATGTGGTACAACAACGCTGGTACGGAGGTAAATCCAGCAAGTTGAAATATATAGAGCTACAGGAGTATTTTAGGATACAGCAGAACGAGGAAATCTATTACGGACTCTTGATCCAAGTGAATTTTGAGGAGGCGTTTTACCAACACTATTTTTTGCCGATCGCTTTTGTTTCGGATGGGAGTTTTGCGGAGAAGGAACGTATTTTACCAATAAGTATAAGGGATCAGAAGGGTTATATCATAGATGCCCTTAACCTAGAGGCCTTTCGTAAACTGGTCTTTGAGCGTATTCTATCGGCAGTGCCCAATGATACTACTAAGGTAAGGTATCATAAAAGTGCCACTTTTTCAGAAACGGAATACCGATCCTCCCGATTTATGGGTTTGGAACAGAGTAATACTTCGGTCATCATCAACGATTGCCTGGTCATCAAATTCTTCCGTAGGATTTATTCCGATAAAAACCCGGATTACGAAATGACCCGTTTCCTTTCCGAGGAAAAGGAGTACCGGAATATTCCGGCCTATATGGGCAGTGTCAACGTTATTGACACGGATAATGTGAACATCACCATAGCCCTAATGCAGGAATTGGTGCCCAACCAAGGGGATGCCTGGGAGTACATGTTGGAAGAGGTGCACAAGATTTTCAGCAACCTGGAATACAAGCGTATCCAAGTAGACCAATTGCCCCGGACCCCCATGTTCAAGAGCTTGGGAATCAATAATGTGCCACCGCAGATTATTGATTGGGCCGGTCTCAATGTTTTCCTAAAACTGCAAAAACTGGCACAAAGAACTGCCGAAATGCATGTGGCCCTAGGTTCGGAATTTGGGGATACGGCCTTTCATCCTACGCATTTTAACGGGGACTATGAGGTGTGGCTCAAGAATAGATTGTTGTACCAATTTCAAAACCGCCTCAACGTGGTGGAGAACAATCTCCATCGTCTGGAGGGACTGTCCCTGGAATTGGCCAAACAGTTTTTGGAACGAAAGAACGAAATACGCAAACGCTTCGTAAACTTTGATTGGACTGCGCTAAAGGGCGAACGTATCCGCATTCATGGGGACTACCATTTGGGCCAAGTGTTGGTGCAGGATGATGATTTTTATTTGCTGGATTTTGAGGGAGAACCGGAAAGCACCATTCGTGATCGGAAGGTAAAACAGCCGCCCTTAAAGGACGTGGCGGGGATGTTCCGTTCCTTCCATTATGCTATTTACGCTACGATTTTTGGCAAGGGCGAAGGATATCCGTACCCTCAGGAGGCATTGTACGGGGCCGGAGAAATCCTGTACCGTTATTTTATAGGGGTATTTCTAGGGCGCTACATTTCTCTTATACAGGAGCATAACCTAAACATTGGCTATGTGCAGGAACGTGTTTTTCTCTTAAAATACTGTATGTTGGAAAAGGCGGTCTATGAGTTGGGCTATGAGATGAACTCAAGGCCGCGATGGGCCGTAATTCCCTTGGAAGGTATTATGGGAATCATTAACGATACTAATTAAGAATTTATGGCAAAGGTAATAGCGCACAGTCTTTTTACGGATTTTGATATTGATCTGTTCAAATCGGGCAAGCATTTTCGGCTGTACGAAAAACTGGGCTCGCATCCTATGGAACTGCATGGGGAAAAAGGTACGTATTTTGCGGTTTGGGCACCTACGGCCAAATCGGTATCCGTGGTGGGCGATTTCAATTATTGGTTGGAAGGTGACCATCAGCTGTATGTACGCTGGGACCAAAGTGGTATTTGGGAAGGATTTATCCCCAATGTGGTGCCCGGCGCACTATACAAGTATAAGATACATTCCAATAACCATGATATAAAGACCGAAAAAGCGGATCCTTTTGCCCGCTGTTGTGAACGCCCTCCTAATACGGCCTCCGTGGTCTGGAATGGAACGTACCAGTGGAAGGATCGGAAATGGATGGCCCATCGCGGTGAAAAAAATGGGTTGGATAAACCCTACTCCGTATATGAGGTACATTTGGGGTCTTGGAAACGCAAAAACGACAACGAATATCTGTCCTATTCCGATTTGGCCAAGGATTTGGTAGGCTATGTAAAGAAAATGGGCTTTACCCATGTGGAGTTTATGCCCATAATGGAGTATCCCTACGACCCCTCTTGGGGATATCAGCTTACCGGGTACTTTGCCCCGACCTCCAGATTTGGGAAGCCGGAAGATTTTAAATTGTTGGTAGATAAATTACACCAGAACGATATTGGGGTAATCCTGGACTGGGTACCTTCCCATTTTCCGGAGGATGCGCATGGGCTGGGATTTTTTGATGGGTCCCATCTGTACGAACATCCGGATAGACGACGAGGCTACCACCCAGATTGGAAGAGCCTGATTTTTAATTATGGCCGGAACGAGGTAAGGGCCTTTTTGATCAGTAATGCGCTCTTCTGGTTGGATCAGTACCATATAGATGGTCTGCGGGTGGATGCTGTGGCCTCTATGTTGTATTTGGACTATTCCCGGGAGGAAGGGGAGTGGGAGCCCAATATGTACGGTAATAACGAAAATCTGGAAGCCTTATCCTTTATAAGGGAATTCAATGAAACCGTATATGGGAATTTCCCTGATGTACAGACCATAGCGGAGGAATCCACGGCCTTTTCCGGAGTCTCCAGACCAGTAAACCTGGGTGGTTTGGGTTTTGGAATGAAATGGATGATGGGATGGATGCACGATACCTTGCAGTATTTCAAAAAAGAGCCAATTTACCGCCAATATCACCAAAACGATATTACTTTTAGCCTAGCCTATGCCTTTACGGAGAATTTTATGTTGCCCTTTTCGCATGATGAGGTGGTATACGGTAAGCAATCCTTGATTTACAGGATGCCAGGAGACGAATGGCAGCGCTTTGCCAACCTTCGCCTCCTCTTTGGATACATGTTTACCCATCCCGGGGCCAATCTGGTTTTTATGGGAGGGGAGTTTGGACAAACCTCCGAATGGAACTTTCAACAAAGCTTGGATTGGCATTTAACGGACTATAATTTTCATTTGGGAATTCAAAAAGTGGTTCAGGATCTGAACCAACTGTATAAATCCCAACCCGCCCTGCACGAAAAACAATTTAGCCATGAGGGATTTCAATGGATCGACTATGGGGATTGGGAAAACTCCGTATTAGCCTATATTAGAAAGGGTTACAAGGAAGAGAACGACCTTATCGTTGCCTGCAATTTTACACCTGTGGTCCGGGAAAAGTACAAGATTGGAATTCCCAAATCCGGATCCCTAAAGGAAATCTTCAATAGTGACGATACAAAGTATGGCGGAAGTGGAAGGAACAATGGTACCGTGTCCGTTAGGACGGAATCGTCACATGGGCATGAAATGTCCGTAGAAATCACTATTCCGCCCTTGGGAGTTGTCATTTTTAAATCATAATTTGGGATTATATCGTTATAGTTGGTAAATGATACCAATATCCTTTCTTTATTACCGTCTAAGTCCTTATTTTGTGTCGTTTTAATCTAGCGAACTATGATAACGAACACGGAACTGGAATACAAAGGCAATTTGTATCCCAACCAAATAGTGAATTATGTCAGGGACAACGACAAACTGTACTTCACCACTGAAAATGGCGTAATCCTTGAGATAACCGTGCTGCAGGACAGCGTTTTCAGGTTTAGGTATGCCACCGATTATGTATTTGAACCCGATTTTTCATATGCCATTAGCGAAAACGCAAGTAAAGGATACAATAAATTAGAGGTCGCCGAGACCAACACTGAATATCTTATTGCCACTTCCATACTACATGTTTTGGTGGATAAGAAAACGCTGCGCATCCAAATTTCCGATTTGGAGGGTAATATCATCAACGAGGACGAACTGGGATTCCATTGGGAGGAGAACTATGAATTTGGAGGTAATTTTGTAAAGATGAGCAAGATTACCCAGGCCGCGGAGAGTTTTTATGGTATGGGGGACAAAGCTACCCATTCCAACCTAAAGGGAAAACGTGTCAAAAATTGGTGTACGGACCAGTATGCCTATGGAAAGGACCAAGAACCTTTGTACAAGGCCATTCCATTTTATATTGGCCTCCATGGCAATAAAAGTTACGGCCTTTTCTTTGACAATACTTTTAAGAGTTATTTTGATTTTGCCCACGAGCGTAGGAACATTACCAGTTTTTGGGCGGACGGAGGCGAAATGAACTACTATTTTTTCTATGGGCCACAAATGTCCGAGGTGGTGCGTTCCTATACGGATTTAACGGGAACGCCGGAACTCCCCCCTTTATGGGCCTTGGGCTACCATCAATCCAAATGGAGCTATTTTCCGGAAAAAAGGGTAAAGGAATTGGCAAAAAAATTCAGGGACCTTAAAATACCTTGCGATGCCCTTTACTTGGATATTGATTATATGGATGGGTTTAGATGCTTTACATGGGATAAAAACCATTTTCCCGACCCAAAACGTATGATTGGCGAGCTCAACGAGGACGGATTTAAGACTGTGGTCATGATAGATCCAGGAATAAAAGTGGACAAGGACTATTGGATATACCAGGAAGCCATGGAAAAGGACTATTTCTGTAAAAGGGGAGACGGACCGTTTATGCAGGGAAAAGTGTGGCCGGGCCCTTGCAAGTTTCCAGATTATACAAACCCAGAGGTAAGGGCTTGGTGGGCAGAGCTTTACAAAGAGTTTATGTCGGACATCGGCGTACATGCGGTATGGAACGATATGAACGAACCCGCCGTTATGGAAGTGCCCACAAAAACCGCACCCCTGGATACTAGGCATAATTATGATGGGCATCCCTGCACCCACAGAAAGGCACACAACATTTATGGGATGCAAATGGTACGGGCCACCTATGAGGGCGTAAAGAAATACGTATTCCCCAAACGACCCTTTGTTATTACTAGGGCGGCCTATGCCGGGACCCAGCGCTACTCCTCCACATGGACGGGAGACAACGTAGCTACTTGGGAACACCTTTGGATCGCCAATGTGCAGGCCCAGCGTATGTGTATGAGCGGGTATTCTTTTGTAGGATCCGACATTGGCGGCTTTGCCGAGCAGCCCAATGGGGAGCTTTTTGCCCGGTGGATCCAATTAGGGATATTTCATCCCTTTTGCCGTGTGCATTCCAGCGGAGATCATGGTGACCAGGAACCCTGGTCCTTTGATGACGAGGTTACGGAGATCGTACGCAGGTTCATAGGACTGCGATATCAACTTCTACCGTATTTATACACCATGTTCTACAGATATTCGGAGTATGGTACGCCCATGTTGCAGCCGCTTTATTATTATGACCAAGAAGATACCCAGACCCATTTTAGAACGGATGAATTCATCTTTGGAAAACAGATTTTGGTGTGTCCTGTTCAGGAACCCAATGCCAAAGGGAGAAGAATGTACCTGCCCCGTGGGAAATGGTATAATTATTGGACTGAGGAGATTACGGAAGGTGGACGGGAACTTTGGGTAACCGCCGACATCGACAAAATTCCCCTTTTTATCAAAGAAGGGGCCATTATCCCAAAATATCCTGTACAACAGTATGTAGGGGAATTGGAAATCAAGGATTTTGTATTGGACGTCTACTTTAGATTAGGAGACGAAAACTCTATGGTATATGAAGATGCCCAAGATGGCTATGATTATAAGAAAGGACAGTACAGCCTTCGTAAGTTTAGATTGGTGGGCAAGGAAAAGGAATTGATCATCCAGCAATACAAGGATGGTTCTTTTATTACCCCTTATGAGCGTTTTGAACTAAAATTTCACGGACTTCCGTTTAAGATTGCTACTATAGAAGTAGATAATGTGGTAGTTCCTATGGAACAACTAAAACTTAACGGGAACAACAGCTTGGAAATCGATAAGAATTTTACCGAGCTACATATTACGGGAAATTAATTTTTTTGTAATTTGCTCATACTAAACATTATATAAACATGAAAAAGCTTCTATTAACACTTTTGATCTTTATGGCAACGGCGGCCTGCAAGACCAATCCCTTTACGGGGAAAAGTACATTGAATTTTTATCCCAATAGCCAGATCTTTCCCACGGCCTTTGCCCAATACGATCAATTCTTAAACGAGAATAAGGTAATAGCGGGCACGCCGGAAGCCAAAATGTTGGAAAAAGTGGGCCAGCGTATTGCTACAGCGGCTGAGCGTTGGTTATCCGCCAACGGACAGCCCGGGTATCTCAATGACTATAAATGGGAATACAACCTTGTGGATGATGAAACGGTAAATGCGTGGTGTATGCCCGGGGGCAAGATTGTTTTTTATACAGGAATTCTTCCCATTTGCCAGGATGAGACTGGGATTGCCGTGGTCATGGGCCATGAAGTGGCGCATGCACTTGCCGATCATGGGGCCCAAAGGATGAGTGCGGGAACCCTTCAACAACTGGGCGCAGTGGCGGGTAATGTGGCCATTCAAAATCCGCAGACCCGCAATGTTTTTAACCAAGCATATGGTGTAGGCTCACAAATCGGATTAATGCTCCCTTTTAGTAGGAGTCATGAAACGGAGGCAGATTTGATAGGACTCCAAATGATGGCCATTGCCGGATACAATCCGGATGAGGCTGCCGAACTCTGGAAACGGATGAAGGCGAACAGCGGGGGAGAGGCCCCTCCGGAATTTATGAGCACGCATCCCTCCAATGACACCCGTATTGCCAATCTTCAACAGTGGGCGTCCATGGCCAAGGAAGAGGCCCGGAAATTCGGGGTAACGACCTTCCAGTGATATCTATAGGACTTTTGCAAAATCTTCGCCTTTAGAAAACCAAAGGTAAAACGTATCTTTAGAGCTGTCCCTAAAAAAGTGGACAGCTTTATTTTTTTGGGTATGGCAAGACTAGTGGCGGTAAAGGGAAGTAAGAAGTTGTTAAATGCCTGGGCTTTTTACGATTGGGCCAATTCTGTGTATACCCTGACTATTGTATCTTCCATTTTCCCCATTTTTTACGCGGCGTTGTTCGCCACAAGTGAAACACCCGTACAAGCATTTGGTTTTGAGATGAAGCAGACCGTTCTCATATCCATTGTTACGGCATTTACTTTTTTGGTAGTAGCAGCGGTATCTCCAATATTATCCGGGGTTGCGGACTATATAGGGGATAAAAAGCGATTTATGAAGTTTTTCTGCTACATGGGAAGCCTAGGTTGCATTGGACTTTATTGGTTTAGTTTGGACCATATTCATCTGGGCCTACTTTTCTATTTCATGGGACTGCTCGGCTATTGGGGTAGTTTAGTGTTCTATAATTCCTATTTACCGGATATTGCCTTTGAAGACCAACAAGATGCAGTGAGTGCCAAAGGCTTTTCCCTAGGTTATTTTGGTAGTGTACTTTTACTAATACTTAATTTGTGCATGGTAATGAAACCTCAATGGTTTGGTTTTGATATTGGCGATTCCGAGAAAACGTTGAATGCGGCCAAGTTCAAGGCAATGAAGGTATCCTTTATAACCGTAGGGTTTTGGTGGGCGTTGTTTAGCCAATATACTTTTGCAATCCTACCAAAGGGAGTTTCGGAAGGAAAGCGGATTTCACGGGATGTCCTTTTTCAAGGGTTCAATGAATTAAAGGGGGTGTGGAATCAACTTAAGGATAACGATCGGTTGAAACGCTATTTGGACGCTTTTTTTGTATTTAGTATGGCGGTGCAGACCATTATGTTGGTCGCTGTCTATTTTGGGGAAAAGGAAATAGGATGGGCAGATGACTCCCAGAAAACTACAGGTCTTATCATTAGCATTTTGGTGATACAGCTCGTTGCTATTTTAGGTGCGGTTCTAACCTCAAAGGCATCGGAAAAATACGGTAACTTAAATACGCTGATCGTTATCAATGCTATTTGGATGGGTCTTTGTTTCTTCGCCTTTTTTATGGAAACCCCCTTACAGTTCTATATAGCGGCGGCTGTGGTAGGTTTTGTTATGGGCGGGGTACAGTCCCTGGGCCGTTCTACCTATTCCAAGTTTCTTCCGGAAACGGAGGATACTACTTCTTACTTCAGTTTTTATGATGTTGCCGAAAAAATTGGGATTGTTATCGGAATGGTCATTTTTGCGGTGGTAGATCAGGTAAGTACCATGCGCAATGCCATTCTGTTTCTATTCGTGTTTTTTCTCCTAGGGATAGTTTTATTGTTTAGGGCCAAAAAAGCAAAAGGGCCCCATTTTAAGTAGTGCCCTTTTGATATCGATATCCTTTTCTTTGGTTATCCCTTTGAAATATCCCCGGAACCGGAAGTTTTGGTATCTACCTTTTGTGGATTTCCACGGTATTTGATATCTCCCGATCCGGATACGCGTGCCATGATCTTTTCGTTGGCGGTGACCTGTATGTCCGCGGAACCGGAAACGTTGGCCTCCACATTTTCCGCCTCTAGCCCATAGGCTTCCACATCTCCCGATCCGGAGACACTTACCTGAAGATTTTCGGCCTTCCCCTTAAGCCTAATGTCCCCGGAACCAGAAAGAGCCGCTTCCACGGATTCAGCCTGGATATCCAAAGTAATATCCCCGGAACCGGACATGGCCGTTTCAAAGTTGCTCGCCTTAATGGTTGTCTTGCCAACGATATCCCCCGATCCGGAAAGGGCCACGTAACTTACACTTTGTACAGGTACGGTAATGATGATTCCCCCTTTCCAATTGGAAGGTTTCAGGTTGACGCCTTTTTCGGTCTTGATCACCAATTTTCCATTTTTCACCTCGGTCTTCAAGTATTCCAGGAGATTTTCCTCCCCTTCCAGGGTAAGTTCCCCTTCTTTCCCGTCTACCAGGTTTACATCAAACCAGCCCGAAATGGCAATCGCGTCATATTCCCCCACGGAACGTTCCAGGGTGATTACGTTTCCGTTACCCTTTAGTCTTCTGCCACATTGCGCGGTGCAGGATACCGTGAATAATGCCAGAAGGCCCAATGTCATTACTTTTTTCATTTGTTCGTTTTTTAATTGTTCTTGAATGGATTTTGTTTTGATTGTTTTTGTTATGACAAATGCTATGTTATCGCCTTGAAAAGGATACTCCGCCATAATCGCTGGTAATGTACACTTTATTGCCGCTATTGGGCGAACCGTGGTAGCCTTTGTAATATTTTGAGGTCGATTTTTCCTTGCTGATGTTGATTTCAAAATCATCCTTTCCACTTACTCCAGCGTACTCCGTATCGATCTCAAAATCAAAATGATACTGGGGGGAATACCCTACCTTGATTCCGGTATAATCCGTACGAATGGTGAGGTTTCCGGCATCTTCGGCCATGTTATCGATTTTTATGGAGCCATAGTCCGAGGTAAGGTCTACATCGCCATGCAGAGTTCCCAGTTTTACATTTACATAATCCCCGTTTCCCAGGACATTGTTGGCCTCGCCTACAGCTATTTTCCCATAATCACTGTTGTACTGCAGGTGTTCCATCTGTTCCACGGTAGCATCCGTATAATCCGCATTTATCATAAGATCCCCTGCCTTTTCCACGGTAAATCCGGAATAGTCCGCCTTTATTTCACCACTGTTCATATAACCGATACTGGATCTGGAGGTGTAATCAAATTTTAGTTGATTGTTCCTTCCCCGAAGTTCCCCGATCTCCAATCGCCCGTAATCACAATTGATCTTGGCATGACCGTCCACACGGTCCAGGATAATGCTGCCATAATCGTTGTTTAGGTTTACACTATTCTTTACGGGCATTTTAATGGTGTAATTGATCTGCATGTTTACATTATTGTTTTTGCCCCAGTTCCATCCCCAATTGCCTTTTTTACTATTAAAAATGGTCTTTGCCGCCACCATGCCGCTGCTGGCGTCAAAATCTACCGTAATATCGTCCAATTTTTGTTGCACCTTTTCCTCGTTGTTGCCATTGGTTTTAATGTGAACTTCAATAAGCACTCGATTTTCATTCCAGGAGGTAAGGTTTAGGTTGCCGTAGCTATTGCTTACTTTGAGCAGGGCATCGGCACTTACGTTAAACTCCTTCTTTATGGTCTTTTCCTTCGTGTATCTTCCCTTTAGCTTACCATTATGGGCCATAAGACCAATAGGAACCACACAGAAAAGAAGTATGGCCAAATATTTATATGCTGATGTTTTCATTCTTGTATGCTTTTAAGTTTTTAATAGTTTCAATCTGGACTTGGACATCTCTTAAGAGATCTATCCGGGTTTGGAAATTGGTTATCATGGCACTAAGGATAAGTTTGCTATTGCCCCCGTTTAAAAGATCCTGTTCCAGTTGTGAGTAGTTGGCCTCCAGCTTTTTTAATTGGGTCATGGCATCCGAAATGATTTTTTCGGTCTCCGGGGAGCTGTGCTTTTCCAATTCCCTTACTTGCTCCTCGATAAGGTTTGCAAAATAGAATTGGGTCTTGGACACTTCCGGAGATATTTCCGCTACTTGGTCTTCCTTGGTGCTTTCGTTTCCAAAAAGGAAGAGACCTATGGAAAAAAGTAGGGCTACCGATGCGGCTATTGACAAAGATTGCCACCAGTTTCTTCTCCTTACCGGTTTCAGGGACACTGTACCCTTGACCGCGTTGAGCTTTTCCAAAAAGCGTTGTTCATGACCTTTTTC
>JBCBSN010000040.1:0-23303 GCA_039819225.1 Bacteroidota bacterium
AAAAAACGGTATGAAAGGAAAAGGTTTTATAGGCGAACAGATTGCTCCTGTTAGAGTTTTTCTTCTTCCGAAAAGGCACGTATTGGAGGGCTAATTTAACTTATCGAAGGATTTACCTAAAAGATTTAGTAAATATCTGATCGTTTTGAATGCTTTCCTTTATGGTTTAGTCCCTATTTTTCAAAGAGATAGTTCACCCTTCTAACCATTAGTTAGCAAAGGATTTTGTTTTCGCTGGTCATACCTTAAGGTATTACTTGGTGTTTAACGGTCCTTGAAAATTCCTATAAGACAATTTGTAATGGATATTTTAGGAAAGCTTGTATTTTACATTGTATGGATATCGTTCTGTTCCATCGTTTTGAGTGTCGTATCCTGCTCTGAAAAGCCTAAAAGCGGATTAGGGTTTACTATTACCGATCCGGACCTGACCATTGAATTGGTTGCTGAGGCCCCTGAAATTCAAACCCCCATAGGCATGGCCATTGATGAAACCGATGCCCTTTATGTTTTAGAGTCCCATACGCATACGCCTCCAAAGGAATACAAAGGGCCAAAATTTGATCGGATAAAAAAGTCAATTGATCAAAATGGAGATGGTATTCCCGAGCGTTGGACGGTTTTTGCGGATAGTATTGAAGATGGGATGAATTTGGCTTACAGCGCTGAATACGGACTATATCTGACCACTAAGAATGGGGTTTATCGGTTTATAGACGAGGATGGAGACGGAATAGCCGAAAACCGAACAGCCATAGTACATATGACAGAACCCGAAAATGTCTACGATCACGCGGGAATATTGGGAATCGCTTTTGGCAAAGACAATTGGCTCTACGTTTCGCGCGGAAATTCAGGGGGTAAATTATGGCGAATTATAGGCTCCGATAAATCTCAAATAGAAGGATTTGGCGATGGTGGAAATGTATTTCGTTGTAAAGTCAATGGAAGCCAAATAGAAGAGGTGGCAACTGGTTTTTGGAATCCATTCGATTTGAAGTTCGACACCCAAGGACGTCTGTTTGCCACGGACAATGATCCGGATAGTAGAGGCCCCAATCGTCTGTTGGAAATTGTGCCTGGAGGAGATTACGGCTATAAATCTGTATATGGTGGTAGTGGTATCCATCCTTTTTCCTCTTGGAACGGGGAATTGCCGGGAACACTTCCATTCTCGGCACCTTTAGGCGAGGCACCTTGCGCCCTGATACCTGGCATGCAGACCCATTTTGGGGAGGACTATGCTTCCCAACTTTTGGTAAATGTTTGGGAGGAGAATAACATAGTACGCGTTCCTCTGGAGTCCAAAGGTTCATCGGTAACCGGTAAACCGGAAGTATGGATTCAAGGAGATACTTCGTTTCACCCGGTGGCCTTAGCCGCCAATAATAAGGGTGATCTTTATATCACGGATTGGGTTTTGCGGGAATATCCCAATCATGGACAGGGAAGGCTGTGGCGTGTACGATCCCGTAAAAAAGAACTAGTTCGGAAGAGTACTTTGCCCAAAATTGATAGGTTTGGAAAGGATAATCGGGAAATTGATGAACTGAAAGATGATTTAATTGGCGTTGATGGATTTGATAAAGCTATTATCCGATATCATTTGGCAAAAAAGGCAGGTCTTTCCGATGTTCATACGTTGGTGCGCCATTCCGATTCCCAAATACGTTTGGAAGGTCTTCTTCTGGCCTTCGATATAAAGGGGCTGTTGGATGTTTCGGATGTCATCGCTTTGGTCAAGGATAAAAATGAAGATGTCCAAAGAACTGCCTTAATGTACATAGCGGAAAAAGGTATGGTGCCCATGAAGCCACACTTAAACGAGGCCCTAAAGAGCAACAGCATTAGCGTAGGGAATTTTGAAGCTTTTTTGGCCACCATACGGCACTTACAACCGGATTTTAGGCAAGGAATGGCAAAAAGATCGGGAAAGAGTGGAAGAATCCCGAGGGAATTACCAAAGTCCTTTGTCGCCGATATTTTGCGAAGCCCTGAAATTACGGAGGAAGTTAAGGCGATGAGTCTTCCCTATTTGGAGGATTATAGGGCAAATGAGGATTTGATCAAAACGCTTTTGGGAAAGGCCAAGAACCCCAACTTTCAAATTGCCTTGATCAAGGCAACACAAAGCGTACCGGGCGTGGATTATGGGGAAGAGCTAAAGGACATTGCTTTCGACCCAAGTTTTAAGGAAAGTCCGAGGGCAATGGCCCTGCAAGCTTTAAGCTATGGGAACCGAACTTTGGGCCAAGACGTCATTCTCCTTTTGAAAGGGGGCAATGAACTACTGCAATATATAGCTGTCAAATACATATGTGGTTACCCTTTGGAAGACCCTTTCAGAATACAGGCGAAAGAATGGATAGACAACCATTTGGATAAGATGTCGCCCACTGCTCTGTCCGTTTGGGAGAGGTGTACGAAAGAACAGGGCGGGCTTTTGGAAAAGGAACAGTATACATCCATGGTTGGAAACGGGAATCCCGAATTGGGTAGATTGGTTTTTGAGAACAGAACGGGGTTGTGTACTACCTGCCACTCAGTAAATGGTTGGGGCGGGTCTTTTGGGCCTGAGCTGTCAAAAATTGGCCATAGCAAGACCCGATTACAATTGGTGACCGCAATCTTGGACCCCTCTTCGGAAATATCACCGGAATGGCAAGGTTGGTATGTCGTAGATGCCAATGGGACAAGGCATACCGGTAGACAAATTGATGTACATTTAAACTACACGGAACTTATGAATACCCAAGGGGAATATGATAGCTTTAAGAATCCCAGCTCTTATGGGGTAATGGAAGTTTCGTTAATGCCGGAAGGGCTTTATAATACGATGACCCCTCTGGAGTTCAATGATTTAATAGCGTATTTAAGCGATTTAAAATAAAGACTATGGGCAACAGAAGAGCTTTTGTAAAACGGTTGGCAGGATCTACAACCGCCTTGGCTATGGGGACTTCGTTTTCCCTAAAGGCCTCGGCAACTAACTCTGTACCGCAGGAAGGGAGTCCCTCTATAGGGGATTTCCCGAATAATCCCTTGATATTGTTCGATAATTTTCATTCGGGCAATCGCGGTTCCTATTCGTGGAAGGCAAAATTGGCGGCAGCGGATTATGCCGGTTTCGATGGATTTGAGTTTGTTGGGCTTAATACCGCTTCCGATGAATGGAAAAGGGGTGTAGACCTATTTTTGGGGACCCGTTTCAAGTATATGGGTTTCCATGGTACAACGCAGGCGGTTTTAGATGGGAAAGCCCCTGAAATCGATGCGGAAATAGAAAAAATAGTGAACAATGTAAAGACATTGTCACAACTTCCCATCAAACCCTATTACTCGCTTTCATTGAGCGGTCGTGGGGAACTTAAAGGCGATACCATAGCCGAAAGTGGCTCGGCAAAGGCCCAGGACAGGCATTGGGAACGCGCTTATAAAATTATTTCCGCTTTTGATAGTGCTTGTATGCAGTTTGGCATTAAAGGAGCTCTATATCCCCATACCCATTGGATTTGTGACACACCGCAATCCGCTTTCAAGATACTTAAAGGGGCCCAGGCCAAAACCGTTGCTCCCGCATTTTGTTCCCATCATTGGTATGCCAATGAGGCTTCGGACCCCCTGGATAAGGTTTTAGGGCACGAATACATGAAACGACTCAATTACGTGGTGCTTACCAATGGTATTTTTCATCCTTCCCATTTTAATGCGGTAAGGTTTAATGAGGGCCGGATCGATATGGCGTGGCTTCTGGCAAAGCTTTACGATTTTGGATATACCGGCCCTATATCGTCACAAGGATGGCAAATAGGCGGAGACCCCTTGGTAGCCTGCAAGCAATTTGTAGATACAATGCGGCAGTTGCGGAAACGGTTCGTGGAATATCCGGAGCTAAACCCATTAAGCTAAGTCAAATCAAATCAAAATGAGTAAAAAGAAGGTGAATATTGCACTTGTAGGATTGGGTTTTGGAGCGGAATTTATTCCCATCTACCAAAAGCATCCTGATGCTAATTTGGTTGCTGTATGCCAGCGTTCCGTACGTAAACTGAATACTTTGGCAGATGCTTTTCAAATCCCAAAAAGGTATACCTCTTATGATGAACTGCTACAGGACCCGGAAATCGATGCGGTACACATCAACACCCCCATTCCGGATCATGGAGAACAATCTATAAAGGCCTTAAAAGCGGGAAAACATGTCGCCTGTACCGTTCCTATGGCGACCACCTTGGCGGAATGTGAGGAAATAGTACGTTTATCCGAGAAGAACGGATTGACTTACATGATGATGGAGACCGTGCTTTATGCCCGTGAGTTTCTTTTTATGAAAGAATTGTACGAAACGGGGGAATTGGGCAAAGTCCAATTTCTAAAAGCTAGCCATCAACAGGATATGGATGGTTGGCCCGAGTATTGGCCCGGCCTTCCCCCAATGCATTACGCCACGCATTGTGTGGGGCCGGTATTGGGGCTTACCCGGGCAAGGGCGGAATATGTATCTTGTTTCGGTTCGGGCACTATTCGGGAAGAGTTGATTTCAAAGTACGGATCCCCTTTTGCCGTCGAGACTGCCCATATCAAGTTTCAGGATTCCGATTTAAGTGCACAGGTATATCGTTCCCTTTTTGATGTGGCTCGTCAGTATAGGGAAAGCTTTGAAGTATATGGATCAAAGAAATCCGTGGAGTGGCCCTTAATTGAGGGCGAACCCTTGATAGTGCATACGGGTAAAAAGGACGAACCGGAAATTCCAGAAAAGATGGACTGCCCCGATTTTGCCCACTTATTGCCAAAGGAGATACAGCACTTTACCATAAAAGGGGTCTATGATTCAGATGACAACCAGCATTTGTCCTTTACGCAAGGAGCGGGACATGGAGGCTCTCACCCACATCTGGTTCACGCCTTTGTGGATGCTCTGGTAAACAGTGGCGAAGCGTATCCCAATGCGAGACAATCGGCCAATGTCACTTGTGTGGGTATCCTGGCGCATGAATCCGCCTTACAAGGAGGAGAAATAATACGACTCCCGGTTTTCACCCTTTAAAATTAGCTTTTAGGAGAGCAGGGGATTTTTTATACTATTCCAAATCCGAAACCCTTAGTTGTTTTTTATCCCAAAACTCATTGGTTCGGAAACCATAAGCGGAAGGGGCATAGTCACCCACTAGATTTACTTTGGCCTTTTTGGGAACTTCCATGTCCAAAGACCAAAACACGCCATTGACCAATAATCGGCGAACGCCTTCGTTCAAAAGGTCACTGGAAGAACCTATGGTAGAGGTGAATGCTTTGCCCTTTTTACCTTCGGGCAGTTGATAGCTTTTGGTCCAGGCTATGGGCATCAAAGTGTCATTGACTCTAAGCCCTTTGTTATTTACGGTAGCTATTTCATGGTCGGTAGGTTTCATACCATAAAAGATATCATCTTCATCATATTCACCTTCTCTGTTGATTACTTGGCCCAAAATAATGGGTTTGGCATCTCCGGGCAAGGGCAGGCGTACTCCATAAACATCAGTACTTCCCCATATTTCGCCAGAGGCAATGCCATTTGCTATCGGATGGGTTTTGGATTCCGGGTCGACAATACCTCGTGTACTTTGGTGTTTGTGGTGACCGTGGTGGGTATGCCACTTTTCACCTAGGACCAATCGGCCAAAACCATCCCTCCATTCGGTCACATCTCCTTTATAACCATTGCCATAATAACCATAAACTGTTAATGAATCCTTTCCGAAGTTAAAGGCATGGGTGGCGGTACGGATTCCAAGAACAGGCTTTCCCTGCTTAAGATAATCATCAATAAACCGCATTTTCGAATTGGGCAAAGCTCTAAAACGCGTGAACAGAATCATTAGATCTGCCTTTTTAAGTACTTCTAAATTAGGTATATGTGTCTTAAAGTTTGGGTTTATTATTCCTGGTTTTTCGGGATTTTGCGCATAAAGCACCGTACAATTGAATCCGTAATGGGCGGAAAGCATTTTGGCCAATTGCGTTAACGCCTCCTCGGAACGGTATTCTTCGTCCCCGGAAATCAAGACAATTCCTTTTGCCCTTTCATCTTGGCCATTAAAGGTCAGCCATTGTTTGGGCGCTTCAACGGCTTTTTCATTTCCCTTTTTTTCAGCCTTTTCCCCGCATGCTACAAGTAGGGCTAGGAACAAAAAAGTAATTATCTTCTGCATAATATCGTTTTTTTTTGATCGGTGATGGATAACCGGAGTTGGATTTTGCGCCTAGACCTGTCAGGTTTCCAAAACCTGACAGGTCTGCACGTTTTGTATTCTAATTTCGTATTTCTAACTTCGTACTTCGAGTTTTGTAAGGTTATTAAAAGCCTTTTTCTAGTTTTAATGAGTAAAGAGTTGAACAGGGTGTTGTCCCCTTGAGGGGACCTTAGGGGTGTTCTCCCTATTAAAACGTTTGCTTGTTTTCCATCATTTCCCGTACCTTTTCCTCCAATACCAACCCTATAGAAAACATATTGTTCTTGACTTCGGCATCCGAAAAGCGTACAAAAACTACACCTTGTTCTTCCAGGAGACCTTGTCTTTTAGCATCGTAGGCATATTTATACTCATGGGAATCCCCATCGATTTCAATAGCCAACCTAAGTTCATGACAATAGAAATCCACAATGTAATCCAATAATGGCACCTGCCTATGAAACTGGACGCCCAATGCTCGCCTTTTGATATTTTTCCATAATAAAACCTCCGCTAGAGTGCTATTCTTGCGCAGTTGGCGGGCATATTCTTTGAGTTTTGGGTTATATGAAATGACCTTGTTTCTCATGAGCCTTTTTTACACCCCTAAAGTCCCCTCAAGGGGACAATTCCAATTTCAATAGTTCTAACTTCGTATCTCGTACCTCCTACCTTTAATTTCGTACTTCTAATTTCTTACCTCTAACTTCCTATTCCTTTCTTAATAAAGGCCAAGCCTTTTTCATACACCTCCTTTGTTGGGGAATAGTCCCTCCAAACGTTGATGGCGTTGGCAAATTCCGGAATTATGGTACTAAAAGCTTCAATGGTAAGCCAACCCTCATAATTGATTTCCTTTAGCCCTGCAAAAAAATCGGCCCATTGTACCTGTCCGCTTCCGGGCGTGCCACGGTCGTTCTCACTAATATGAACATGTTTTAAATGAGGGGCAATTGTCCTTAGGGCCCCAGACTGACTTTTTTCCTCGATATTGCTATGGTGGGTGTCGTACATGGCACCCAAGCTGGGATGATCCACCGCCTCTACCAGGGAGCGCAGATCGGCCATGGTATTGTACAGATAGCACTCAAATCGGTTTAATGCCTCGGGTGCCAACATAATGTTGGCTTGCGCCGCGTATTCGGCGGCCTTGCGGAGTATTTCGGCACTCCATTGCCTTTCGGAAAAGGTAGGAGGCTGACGGGTAAAATACGCAAAGCTTGAATGTATGGGGCCGCATATGTTCTCGGATTTTAGGGCTTCGCCATTATCAATGGCCCACTTTAGACGATCCAGGCCCGCTTGCCGGATTTTGGCATCGGGGCTGGCCAGATTTTCTTCCGGGGACAATCCCGTAACTACGGTTACCCCAAGACCCAAATCTGCAAAGTGTTTGCCCAATTTGCCGTAGTGCACCGTATCCCCCTCGCCCATATACAGCTCAATACCGTCATAGCCGGTCTCTTTTAAGGTATCTATGATATTAAAATGCTCCTCCGTGACATGATTGGTCCAGAGGAGCATGTTCATTCCTATTTTCATTAACACTATCTTTAAGTCATTCCGGCGCAAGCCGGAATCTCTACTTCAATTATTTCATTCCCGTGAAGGCGGGATTTCTCCTTTCCCTTCTGCAAACCTGCCTTTTAGCAGACAGGGGCCGGAATCTTGGCATTGGTTTATTTAGGACTAACTGCTAACTGAGGCCTGTATTTGGTCAGTACTGGGCTTCTTACGGTTCTTCATCCAGAAATATAGAATGGCAAACAACACGATCAATATCCCGGGGAACAAGGTCATGGTCTTCAAGGTTTCCTGACCTGCCACCAACTCCAATTCGTCCCCGGTCAACCCCATATTGGTAGCCCTTTCCCGGGCCGCATCGATCCAACCTCCAAAGATGGGTTGCATATTGGCCGTCATGAACATCCCGACGGCTCCTACAACGGACATGCCCAAGGCACCACTTTTCGGTATTTTTTCCGCTACAAATCCTATCATATTAGGCCAGAAATAGCAAACACCAAGGGCAAAAATCACAGCGGCCACATAAATCATCATACCTGTTTGTGTACTTAATAGGAATATACCAAGAGCTGCAAGTATTGCGGAAATCAGAAGCACACCGGTCTGATCGAATTTATGGACAAAGTCACCGCCAAAATAACGACCTACAGCCATTATACCGGTAATCAATGCCAAAATCAGCATAGGTTCCGCTCCACTTTTTGACAGAACCAATTGGACCCATTGGGTGGGAACGAATTCCGTAATAGCGGTCATGGCCATGCAAATAGTGATGAAAATAAAGACCGGTGATGCCATTCCCTTGAGGTTGCCAGCCAAGGTTTTCGCCTCCTGTACCCTGGGTTTTGGAAAAGCTTGGCCAAAGAACAAATAAGCGTAAATTAAGGTAGGAACCAATATAATCCATATTTGGGCTTGCCACCCTAGATTTGCCTCCGTCATGAAATAACTTATGAGGCTGCCTAGGACAAGTCCGCCGGGAAACCACATATGAAACCTGTTTAAAAGGGTATTCATTTTCTTGCCCGTTGCGCTATCGGCTATCATGGGATTGCAAGCGGCTTCCGTGCAGCCGTTGCCCAAACCTATAAGTAAGGTAGAAACGATTAGCCCCCAATAACCTCCTGAAAAAATGGTAAGGATAATGCCAATGGTGTGGGCAAAAAAGGCAAATTGCATTATTTTCTTAGGGCCAATGGTATGGTAGGTCAATCCGCCGATGATCATAGCGATGGGAAATCCAAAAAACCACATAGAGTTAATGTCCCCTAGCTGCTTAGCGGTGAGGTCAAAGGTTTCCCCTAGTTCCGGTAGAACCCCAGCCCTGAGGCTAAAGGAGAATGCCGTGGTGATCAATGCAAAGCAACTACCGTAAAAAAGCCGGTTGGCATTAACGCCTCCGGTATTCGAATCTGTCATAACTACATAATTTATATTAAAAAATCGTTCAATCGGGTTAGTTGGCCCAACTTATAAAAAGTTGGTCTAACCTCTATCATAAAAGGACGGTTTTTTTTGATATTTTCACAATTAATACCTTATCGCCCTTTCTTTTTTTATGTTTTGACATTTGATTTTTACGATGTTTACAAACTAGAGGGCCTCTGTTTTAAATGGGGTGTTCACAAAGCTAGAATGAAAACCGTTGTCAAAACTCCTCTATTTTGCTAAAATGTGGCACTTTTTTTCACTTGGACAGGGCGAAATTAAAATCCTTATTCTTGAATTAGGAAAGGTTGGTCTTTATATCCCTGAACAATTTCCGATATTGGTGGGGGCTCATTTTTACAATGGCCCTGAATTGCCGGTTGAAGTTGGAAAGCGTATTAAAACCGCACTCGTAGCCTATCTGGGCAATATTAAGATTATCGGCTAGGAGCAGTTTGCGGGCATGGCCAATGCGAACCTCGTTAACAAATCTGGTAAAAGTCTTGTTGGCCCTTGGCCTAAAATAGCGACAAAAGGAAGTAGTGGTCATATTCAATAGTAGAGCCGCTTCCTCCAGTTCTATATGCTTCTTGAAATTGGCCATGACATAATCGTAGATCAGATACATCTTCTCAGCATCCTTTCCCTTATTGATATTGGCGTAATTGGGGCTGGCCAGCAGATCGTACTCCTTACTTTCGGCCAAAGTGGCAATGATTTCCAGCAGTTGAACAATGCGTTGAAACCCTCTTTTTTGGCCAATGTCGAGCAACATTCGTTTTACGGCGGTTCTGGTCCTTCCGTGGAACGCCATGCCCCGTAATGAATTTTGCACCAACTTCTTTACGGCATAGAACTCCTCCCGTCTTAACAATTGTTCGTTGAGCAGCTCTTGATCAAAATACAATACAAGCCCGCGGGTGGTAAGGGTACTGTTCTTTTGAAAATAGGCTTCGTCACTACGCCATAAATGGGGGAGGTTGGGTCCTGTAAGTACAAGGTCCTCTTCTTCAAAGGGTTTTACATGGTCCCCAACAAAACGGGTTCCTTTTCCTTTGATGATATATGAAATTTGAAATTCTGGATGAAAGTGCCAATTAGGGTTAAAATAGGGTTCTATGGCATCCTTGAAAACAAAAGTCTCCTTTGAGGTAAGCGTTTTTTCAATATTAGGACTACCCATAATTTTCCCTTAAAAAAGAAATCCTTCCCAATATAGGATAAAAAAGTGTTGTCTTTTAATAAAATATAGGGATTTTGGCATCGGGTACTGTCCTAAATTTGTTGAAAACACTTTAAGTTGCTAAATAATAGGGCCCTTTTTTAGGAATAGCCCGGTAGAATACCCCTAAAATTACCAATAGGTAAATTAGGATACGATGGTTAACTTGAAAGGGCATTTTTAAAGAGCCTGTTCGGACCTAGGTCAATCAAGGTTTTGAGCCTGATTTCTAAAAACAAAATACAATGTCTGCAAACAATTTTCCCAAATTGCACAATGCCTCATGGCCCGGGGTGGTAGGCAAGGGACCCGATTCGGAACCGCCAATTGATATCGATACCATGATAGCCCTTACCGCAAAGGCAGAGGTAAATGGGGTGAAGTTTGATGGTTTCGACCTTTTTCTTTTCGATCCCCATATGAATATTGATGCCTCCGGGGATCAGATCAAACAGATGGCCGATAAGGCAAGCTCCAAAAATTTGGAAATCGGAAGTTTGGTGGCACCGGTCTGGGAACCTACCGGTGGCGGTTCGGCCATGGGTTCTGTCGAAGAACGGAAAAAGTTCCTGACCCAGGTACGGAAATCCTGCCATATCGCCAAGGAATTGCGTGAGCTAGGGGTGCGCCCAAATGGGGTGGTGCGGATCGATTCTTCCGTCAATCCGGAAAGCTGGGCCCAAGACCCCATTGCAAATACCAAATTGATTGCCCAGACGTTTCGTGAGGCCTGTGATATAGCTGCCGATTTTGGGGAGTCCCTGGCCGCCGAAGGCGAAATATGCTGGGGCGGCATGCATGGTTGGAAGTCCATGGTGGATCTTTTGGAACAAGTAGATCGGCCCAATGTGGGCTTTCAGGCCGATATGGCCCATACCTTACTGTATCTGTTGGGATATAACAAGCCCGATGAGCGTATCTTGCCCGATGATTTTCAATGGGAGGATAGGGATACCTTGACCGAGGGCTTAAAAACCCTCACCGCTGCACTTAGGCCTTGGACCATCGATTTTCACGTGGCCCAGAACGATGGTACCGTATTTGGTTCCGGCTCCCATGATAAAACAGGGCGACACTGCCAGGCCACGGACCCCAATGGTAAACTGGATATTCCAGTGGATGCCGGACATTGGTTAAGGAACGAAAATGGGGAGCTTACCAAAAGGTTCAAGCATATTTGTTGGGACGGCTGCATGTTCCCCAATGCCGTTATGATGGAGCAACAGACCTGGAACGATATTCTAGGGGCAATGATCAAAGTACGGGAATTGCATGGATGGCAGGAATAATCCCTTGACAGTAGGCAGTTGCGGTGAGCAGTTTATTGATGGACCCATAAACTGTGATAACCGTTATTGACGCACTATTAAGGAGTAACCAAATAACTTGGTAACCCGGTAAATTAATAACTTCTTCAAGAATAATGAGCGATAAAAAGGAATTACGAATTGGATTGGTCGGTTATGGTTTTATGGGCAGGACCCATAGTAATGCCTTTAAACGGGTGGGGGATTTTTTTCCCGAGTTGACGTATCGCCCGGTGCTTAAAGCGGTATGTGCCCGTAACTTGGAGCGCGTAAAGGCTTTTGCAGATCAATGGGGCTATGAATCCATAGAGACGGATTGGAAAGCCTTGGTGGCCCGGGACGATATTGATGCCATTGATATTTGCACCCCTAACCATATGCATGCGGAAATTGCGATCGCTGCCGCCGAAGCGGGGAAAATGGTACTTTGTGAAAAGCCTTTGGCCAGGACGGTTGCGGAGGCCCAGCCTATGGTAGATGCGGTGGAAAAGGCCGGGGTTCCCAATACGGTATATTACAACTACCGTAGATTGCCTTCGGTTACCTTGGCCAAGCAATTGGTAGATGCCGGAAAGTTGGGCAAAGTATTTCATTACAGGGCCAATTTTTTACAGGATTGGACTATAAGTCCAGAACTGCCCCAGGGCGGGGAAGGCCTATGGCGATTGGACAATGATGCCGCAGGCTCCGGGGTTACCGGGGATCTTTTGGCACATTGCATAGATACGGCCATGTGGCTCAACGGGGGCATTACGGATGTATCCGCGGTTACCGAGACCTTTATTAAGGAAAGGGTACATACGGGATCCGGCGAAGTTCAAAAAGTGGGCATAGACGATGCCTGTATTTTTCATTGTCATTTTGAGAATGGGTCGTTGGGCCTTTTTGAATCAACACGTTATGCAAGAGGCCATAAAGCCCTGTATACCTTTGAGATCAATGGGGAACATGCCTCAATACGATGGAATTTGCACGATTTAAATCGGCTGGAATATTTTGACCATAGGAACGACTCCATTGAACGGGGCTGGCGTTCCATCCACGTTACCGATGGGGACCAACCCTATATGGACAAATGGTGGGTGCCTGGATTGTCCATTGGGTATGAACATAGTTTTGTACATCAAGTGGCGGATTTCCTAAAATGCCTGGAGGAAGGAAAACCTTGCTCCCCGACCTTTGCGGAAGCACAGGAAACCCAGAAGGTCTGTGAGGCCGTTCTGGAATCCGCTACATCCAAAAGCTGGAAGGATACGGGGGTTAGTTGGGAGTAGGCAGTTTCAGGTTCAAGGCGATTAACCCAATAACCCAATAACTTTAAGTAACCGAATAAGCCATTTAATGAACAATACGATAAAAGGTTTTTGCCTTAAGGCAGGGGAAAGAATAGCACCTTCCAGCAGGGATGTCCTTAGCAATACCGCCGTTGTTGATATGGAAATACCCAAATTGAAGGAAGGGGAGATTTTGGCCAAGACCCTGTTCACCGGAATCTGTGGTTCCGATAATAGTGCCACCATAGGAAAGCCCAATTTTGACTGGGTGCAGCGTCCCAGGGTCATTGGGCACGAATTTAGTGCACAGGTCTTGGAACTAGGCCCCGGCGACCATGGCGATGTAAAAGTAGGCGACATCTTTACTCCTTTGGCCATGCTGGGCTGTCAACGGGTAGATTGCCCGGCCTGTATTATAGGCAAATGGAACTTGTGCCCCAGAAAGCAAATTATAGGTTTCCATAGAAACGGAGGCTTTGGACAGCAGGTGGTACTGGAATCGGATAGGGTAGTGCACCTCATGGACGGCTTGACCCCGGAACAGGGGGCCTTAGTGGAGCCTTTGTCCATAATTACCAATGCCCTATATAATAAATGTAACATAAAACCCGGACAGGATGTGGTGGTCACAGGCTGTGGGATCATTGGATTAATGGCTGCGGAAGTGGCGCGGTCCTTTGGGGCAAGGGTCGCCGTTACCGGGATTTCCCATGATAGGGACGTACGCTTAAAAAGGGCCAAGGAACGTGGATTTATCACCATGGAAGTAAGTCCGGATAATACGTTGGCAAAACAATTGCAAAAAGGAGTGACCGATGAAAAGGGTATCCCTTTTGCAGATAACGGAAAAGTGGACCTGCTCATAGAATGCTCCGGGGTTCCCCAGGTCTTGACCGAGGCCATATCCCTGGTGAGACCGGAAGGTGATATCTGCGTTATCGCTACCTATGGCAAGGAGGTACAGATTAATGCCACGCACCTTACCCGTACTTCCTTGAACATGCGCGGATCTATGGGATCCTGTAGGGAAGATTATATGACGGCCATGAAATTAATGGTCACCGGTGTTTTTCCTTCGGAGCATTATACCGATTTTTATGATTTCGACAATATTACCCGAGCTTTTGAAGATTCCATTCGGGCTAAAAATATGAAAGCCGTGGTTAAAATGAATTGATTTTCTTAGACGTGAGACATAAGATATTAGACATAGAATATAAAATAATAACAAGAAAGAAAATCGAAACGAGTCAATAGATACAGGAAAATAGAAACTATAGAAACTATTAATCAGCAACAACAAACTTTTCAAGTCTAATATCTAGCATCTATTATCTAACGTCTAACATCTCATATCTAAAAATGCATGCATAAAATTTTTATTACTGGAGGTACGGGGTGTATAGGATCGGTTACCATTTACAAACTTTTAGAATCTTTGGAAGTTGGGGAGATTGTTATTGCAACACGTTCCAATAACAGGGAACCTTTAAAACTTTGGCTCGGGGAGGAATTGGATGCCAGACTGAAGTTTGTGACCCTGGATATTTCGGACTACGCCGCTTTGAAAAGGACACTTTTAGAGGTGAACCCTACCCATATTATCCATCTGGGAGCTTACCAAAGTCCGGATTGTTCCAAATATCACATCCGAGGGATGGAAATAAATACGGGAGGGACCATGGCCCTTTTTGATGCCGCCGAAGAACTTCCCGGGCTCAAACGCTTTGTCTTTGCAAGTTCCGGGGCGGTCTATGGGATGAGGGCCATGTATCCACAATCTGTTATTCCAGAGGATGTCCCCTTAGCGCCCCCCAATCACTACGGCATCTGGAAACTGGCCGGTGAACATTTGGCGCGATTGTTTTATGATACCACCCAAGTGCCCACGGTGTGTTTGCGAATCAACACCACCTACGGAAAAGGAAGGGACAAGGGAAAGACCTCGGCCCCTACCAATGCCATGAAGTCCATTGCATTGGGTGCCGCATCAGGGAAATTAATTCCTTTTGCGATGCCCTATCAAGGTAGTGAAAATTACCATTTTGTAGAGGATGTAGGAGCCCATTTTGCAGCCTGTACCTTGCAAGACTACAGCGGTTTCGGGGCATTCAATATAAAGGGCGAAACCATTCCTATTGCTGATTTCCTAAAAATCGTCCATGAACAGGCCACCGATCTGGGGGTAGGGGACTATTCCAAAAGTACAATTGTTACGGACGCCCCACCCAATCTTTTTATTTGTGACCTAGATCATGCAAAAATAGAACAAACCTTTTCCAACCTACCGTTGACCCCTATTACTATTGGGGTTCAAAAATCGCTTAAGGCTTTTATGGCCATGGCCGAAAAAGGGACTTTGGAATATTCCAAGAATACATGAACACTATAGGAATCGGCTTTTTAGGGGCGGGTGATATCGCCGATCTGCACGCGGAGGCCGTTAACGGACTTGCTGGGGCAAAGCTAGTTGGACTTTGGAACAGAACACCGGCGAAAGGGGTGGCAAAGGCAGCCAAATACGGCTGTAAAACCTATGCATCCGAGGATGAACTGCTCAACGATCCGGAAATTCATGCAGTCTTTATACTCACTAATATGGAGACCCATTGTGAATATACCCTAAGGGCCGCGGAGGCCGGAAAACATATCTTGGTAGAAAAACCGGCGGCATCCACTATAGACGAACTAAAAAAAATGGTCGCGGCCGTGGAAAGGGCAGGTGTAAAGTGCATGCCCGTGCACAATTATATTTACGAACCGGGTATTGCGCGTACAAAAGCAATGATCGAAGATGGAAAACTTGGGGATATCACCCAATTCTACATGATGTACAATATTCATCATGCAGACGATATCCGGGCTAGGTATCCAGGGGTCATCCGACAGATATTGACACACCATGCCTATACCATGCTTTACCTGTCCGGTAAGCCCAAAACCATATCCTGTTTAAAGCATACGGTAGATGCTACTTTGGCCCCACAGGAGGATGTGGCCATGTCCATCCTACAAATGCAGAACGGAGCACTAAGCCACCTTTGCGCCAGCTTTGCCAATGACGATCATGCTGGCGATCCATGGACCTGTCTTATCAAAGTCATGGGGACCAAGGGAAGTACGCGCTATAGTTATCGTGATTGGGTCATCAATGCCCGAAATGGTGCCCATTCCCAGACCTATCAATGCTATCCGGAATCCATCAAAAATACGGCCACCCATTTTATCGACGGTATAGTACGGGCAGGAGGGCAACCCCTCTCTAGCTTGCAGGACGCCATTAGCTGCCAACGGATAATTGAGGCATGCGAACGCTCCGAAAGGGAGGGGATACATATTTATTTTAACTAAACCCGTAAGTCATGAAGCCCATTAAAAAAGAGATTGCCATTCGCGCATTATGTGGCTTCTTTTTAGTTTTCACCCTTGTTGGATGCACTACGGAACAGGGGAATACGATACGTTTGGAAAGAGGCGATCATATTGTTTTGGTAGGAAATAACCTCGCGTGGCGGATGATGCATTTTGGACACTTTGAAACAGAGATGCAACTTCGCTATCCCAAGGATTCTCTTTTTATAAGGAATATGGGCGATGCCGCAAATACCCCAGGGTTTAGACCGCACGCAGCCAGGCCTTCGCCCTGGGCTTTTCCGGGTGCGGACAAATTTGAGCACGAATCCGGAAGCAAAATCCATTTTGAAGAAGACGACGGGGGTCACCAGAAGGGTGGCGTGGGTCATTTTCCCTCCCCAGATGAATGGCTAAAAAGCTTAAAAGCGGATATCATTATAGCTTTTTTCGGATATTCCGAATCTTTCAGAGGCCCCAAGGGATTGGAAGCATACAAAGCCGAACTAAGGGCTTTTATCCAACATACCTTGAAACAACGTTACAACGACCGCTCTTCGCCAAAGTTGGCCTTGGTTTCCCCTATTGCCTTTGAGGACCTTTCCCATAAGATGGATTTGCCCAATGGGGAAAAGGAAAATAAGAACTTAAAGCTATATGCCAATGCTATGGCTGAAATTGCAGAGGAGGAAGGAGTGGTATTCGTAAACGCTTTTGAGATTACAAAAAAGTGGTTTGAATCCAAGGAAACCGACTTTACTTCGGATGGGTTTCAATTAAATGATAAAGGGTACCAAAAATTCTCCAAACTCGTTTTGGATGAGGTTTTTGGTGAGGGAGAACCAAAAGCGGAAGAGTATCGGGAATTGGTTCATTCTGCTGTTAAAGAGAAGAATTGGTTCTGGCTCAACGACTTTAAAATACCCAATGGGGTACATGTTTACGGTAGGAGGTACAATCCGTTTGGTCCGGATAATTATCCCCATGAGATCGAGAAAATACGACAAATGACCGTTATCCGGGATACAGCTATTTGGCAGGCACTAAAGGGCAAGAAAATGGATTTGTCCAAGAGCGATGCTCGTACCAAAAAGCTACCTCACATAGCAAGCAATTACAAGGTAAACAAGAAAAATGGGAACCCGGAATATCTATACGGGCAAGAAGCCTTGGAAAAAATTAAGGTAGCACCTGGTTACAAAATTGAACTCTTTGCATCCGAAAAAGAGTTTAACAATCTGGCCAACCCCGTACAAATGTCATTTGACAACAAAGGTCGTCTTTGGGTAGGGGTTATGCCCAGTTATCCGCATTATAGGGCCGGGGACGGAAAGCCTAACGACAAAATCCTAATTTTAGAGGATACGGACGGGGACAATAAAGCGGATAAAGAAACCATTTTCGCAGAAGACCTGCATTTGACCATTGGTTTTGAACTGGCCCCGGAAGGCGTTTACCTCTCGCAGGGCAATGACCTTTTACTTTTAAAGGACACGGATGGGGACGATAAGGCCGATGATTCGGAGATTATCCTTAGCGGCTTTGACGATCACGATACCCACCATGCCTTTAGTGCTTTTTCCTCCGACCCCTCAGGGGCCATTTATATGGGAGAAGGTACATTTCTCCATACTAGCGTGGAGACGGCCTATGGGCCCGTAAGAGCTACCAATGGAGGGTTTTATCGATATAATCCACAAAGACACCACCTGGAACGTACGGCACAATTGGCCATTCCCAACCCTTGGGGCATTGCCTTTGATGATTGGGGACAAAACTTCTTTATCCACACCTCAGGGCCGGCAGCTACGTGGATGCTACCGGGCACTATTGTGCCGCGTTATGGGGTAAGCTCTCCAATACCCAAGAATTTTATCGAAAAGGAACATTTGGTCAGACCAACCTCTGGTATTGAATTTGTTTCTAGTAGGCATTTTCCGGATAATGTACAAGGGGACCTCCTCATAAACAATACCATTGGGTTTTTGGGAACCAAACAACATAAGGTCATGGACGATCCCAATTCCGCCGGGTACATTACCCGGCATAGGCAGGATCTGGTATACGCCGATGATAAGAATTTTAGACCCGTGGATTTGGAATTTGCCCCGGACGGCTCGCTATATGTTATCGATTGGCATAACGTTCTTATTGGACATATGCAGCATAATGCCCGGGATCCGCTGAGGGACCATGTACATGGCCGCGTATATCGTATAACCTATCCGACCAGACCCTTGGTGGAGCCTGCAAAAATAGTGGATGCCAAGATTTCGGAACTTTTGGATAATCTTAAATTGCCGGAATATCGCACTAGATATCGTACCCGGAGGGAATTAAGGGGCAGGAAAACCTCGGAAGTTTTGGAGCACCTGAGCCATTGGGTAAATGATCTGGACACAAAGGATGTCAAATATGAACAATGGCTATTGGAAGCACTTTGGGTAAGTTGGGGAGCCAACCAAGTGGATAAAGAACTATTGAACACCTTGCTCAATGCCAAGGACTTTAGGGCCCGTACTGCCGCTGTTCGCGTGCTTCGGTATACCGGCCACCAGGTGCAAGACCAAGCAGAGCTGCTCATGAAAGCTGTCCAGGATACCAATGCCCGTGTACGCCTTGAGGCCCTAGTGGCCGCTTCCTGGTTAGGCAAGGAGGCAGGACTTCCCATTATTGAGGAAGCCGGTAAAAAAGGTATGGACCAATGGACGGAGAAACCCTACGAAGCTGCAATTGCCCATCTGAACAAGAGGCGCTTAGGAGAAAAAAAGGAAACGCTGAATACCGATTTTACCGGAACAAATCGGGAGATGTTCAAAAAAGGCAAGGAGATCTATGAGCGAGATGGGTATTGCGCCACCTGTCATCAACCGGACGGGAAAGGACTGCAAGCCTCTCAATTTCCACCACTTATTGGATCAAAATGGGTAACCGGAAGCGAGGAACGTCTAATAAAATTAACATTGAACGGGCTCATGGGGCCCATTGAGGTGCTTGGGAAAAAATACCCAGGACAGGTGCCCATGACACCTTTTGGGGTCATGCTCAATGATGAGGAGATGGCATCGGTATTGACCTATGTCCGTAACATGCCCGGGAACAAGGCTTTGCCCATACTTCCGGCCACCGTAAAAAAAATCCGGGAACAGACCAAGGAAAAAAAGGGGTTCTACAGCCCCGAGGAACTCCTTAGGGAACACCCGATGAAATAATTTAGGAAGCCTTAAAATCAAATATTTTTTCCATGGGCAACCACTTTTCCCCAGGCCTGGCCGTGGGTAGGGCCTGTTGGTAGTTCCACATTAAAGTTTCCCATTCCTGCACCTTAACATTGTCCGCATCCATTTGGGCCTTCCTCTCAAAAGAGAAGGAATCCTCCACCTGGATGATCATGAATAGGCGGTTGGCCACCCGATAGATTTCCATGTTCAAGATGCCGCATCCATCCAAACTGGCCAAGACTTCGGGCCATACTTCGCGGTGGTAGGCCTCATATTTGGCAATGAGTGCTTCGTCATCCTTTAGGTCTAGGGCTAAACAATGTCGTTTCATAGTGTATATTCTTTTATGTTGATGAAAATAATAAAATATGTTTTGTTGAATGTAGAATGAATCCAAAAATCCGACCAATAGAAAGAGATCCTAGAAGAGCAAACTTCCCAAGTAGATAAGAAAGGCGGCAAAGGTACCCACCACCAAAGTTCCTAACGTATACACCCGATACCCGGTCTTTACATCGATTCCGGAAAATTGGGTCAATATCCAAAAACCGCTATCGTTGGCATGGGATACCACCATTGCCCCCGCACCAATGGCGGAGACTACCAATGCTTTATCGATCTCGGTGGTAAAACCCATGGTGGCCAACAAAGGGGCAACAATGGAGGCTGTGGTTATTAGGGCTACCGTGGAGGATCCCTGGGCGGTTTTGATTGCGGCGCACAGCAAGAAAGGAAGCCATATTCCCAAATGTGCCCCGGAAAGGGCATTGGCCAAGGTATTGGCAATACCACTGTTCTGAAGGATAGTTCCGAATATACCACCGGCACCGGTTATTAAAATAATATTGGAGGCGTCCGATAGGGCCTTTCCCACCCAGCCCGTGGTCGCCAGCATTTCGGTATCCCATTTTTTGGGTAAAAGAAAGGCAAAAAGCATGCCTATCACCAAAGCAATGACCGGGGAGCCGATAAAGGACAGCAAATTTATCCCAAAGGATGGCTCCGTATCCTCCGATAAATTGAACTCCATGATAGATTTGCCCACGATCAAAAGGATTGGTATTAAAATGGGCAAGAAGGATGTAAAGGCATTTGGGGCCTGTTTCATGCGATCCCGGATTACTTCTTCCGTTACTTCCGGATTGGGATCAATGTAGGTGCGGTTTCCCATCTTTTGGCAATAGAGAACGGCGACGATTAGGGATAACAGTCCTACCACCAGGCCGATCAACATGACCAAGCCTACATCCGCGCCAATAATCCCCGCGGCGGCAATTGGGCCCGGCGTTGGTGGGACCAGTACATGAGTGATCATTAGACCTAGGATTAATGCTGTTGCCGTACCCACAATGGATAGCCCGGCCCTTTTGGTCAGGCTTTTGTTCAAGGGGTTTAAGATGATAAAACCACTGTCCGCAAATACCGGAATGGATACGATGAAACCCACGATGCCCATAGCTCCGTGAACCCTTTTTTTGCCGATGATTTTAAGCACTACCTCAGCCAATTTATAGGCTCCCCCGGAATGCTCTAAAAAGGCACCGATGATTACGCCAAGTACGATGACGATGCCTATTTTTCCCAAGGTAATGCCAAAACCATCGTTTACGAGCTGTACTATAGTATCCAAGGTCATTCCTGAAAACAAGGCAAAGAACAGTGCCGCGGCCAGGAGGGACAAAAAGGGGTGTACCTTCCATTTTACGGTAAGCAGAATGATGATAAGGACACTAAGGAGAAGTAAAAAGATTGGAATCATACCCTTAATTTTAAAATGATTAAGAACTTGAACTCATTACGAGCTCCATAATAAAGCCATTTTTCCTAGTAAACTTCCAAAAACTATAGTATGCCATATTCCGAGTACTTTCCTTATTCGCGAAAATGCTAATGCGCATCCCGAGTTACTTTGTCCCCGGATTTTCCCACAAGAAAATCAAGGTCGGCCCCTAAGTGGGATTGTTGTACGGTGTTAACATACAGCCCTGTGTAGCCTCTCGTTGCCGCAGGAACGGGAGCGGTCCATACCGCTTTCCGTTTTTGGAGCTCGTCTTCGTCTACCTCAAGGTGCAATTTCCTATTGGGCACGTCCAAAACGATGTTGTCGCCAGACTTTACCAGGGCCAAAACCCCACCTACGGATGATTCCGGGGAAACATGCAAGACCACTGTACCAAAGGCGGTACCGCTCATCCTCCCATCGGAGATGCGAACCATGTCCTTGATTCCTTTTTTCAACAATTTTTCCGGAAGCTCCATATTGCCCACCTCAGCCATACCGGGATAGCCTACCGGGCCAACCCCCTTAAGCACCATAATGCTGTTTTCGTCAATTTCCAGATCGGGACGGTCCACTGAAGCATGAAAATCCTCTATAGTTTCAAAGACAACCGCCTTACCTCTGTGGGTCATAAGCTCCGGTGTGGCCGCTGAGGGTTTTATTACCGCACCGTCCTCACAGAGATTGCCGTAAAGAACGGCTATGCCCGCCTCCTTCATAAAGGGTTTTTTCAAGGTGGCGATGACCTCTGGATTATAGCATTCCGCATGGGCAGTGTTCTCCACAAGGGATTTGCCATTTACGGTTATCACACTTTTGTTCAAGTGATTTTTCATTTCCCTGATTACTACCGGTAGGCCTCCGGCATCAAAGAAGTCCTCCATAAGGAATTTACCAGAGGGCATCAAGTTTACGAGCAAGGGGATCTTACTTCCAAGGGTATCGAACTCTTTAAGGTCGAGTTTCACCCCGATCCTACCCGCAATGGCCATGAGGTGGATGATGAAATTAGTGGACCCCCCTATGGCCGAATTAATTTTTATAGCGTTCTCAAAGGCCTCCTTTGTTAATATTTTGGACAACTTCAGGTCTTCCCTTACCATTTCCACAATTCGTCTACCGGAAAGTTGGGCCATAACCTTTTTCCTGGAATCCACTGCAGGGATGGTCGCCGCCCCTGGCAATGTAAGGCCCAAGGACTCCACCATACAGGCCATGGTAGAGGCGGTGCCCATGGTCATGCAATGGCCGGAGCTACGGGCGGAACAGATCTCGGCTTCTATCTGATCGACAGAGGTAAACCCTTCATTCTTGATTTTGTCTTTAAGTTGCCAAATAAAGGTTCCCGATCCTATACGTTCCCCTTTGTACTTTCCATTGAGCATGGGGCCGCCGGGGACTACAATAGTGGGTAGGTCCACGCTACAGGCTCCCATAACGGTAGACGGAGTAGTCTTGTCACAACCCGTAAGCAATACCACACCGTCCAAGGGGTTCGCCCTAATACTCTCTTCGGTATCCATACTGGCCAGATTTCGGAAGAGCATTGCCGTAGGTCGCATCAGTGTTTCGCCCAAACTGGTCACTGGAAATTCAAAAGGAACCCCACCGGCCTCTAACACCCCTCGTTTTACGAACTCGGCAAACTCCCTAAGATGTCCATTACAGGGGGTAAGCTCTGACCAGGTATTACAGATACCGATTACCGGTCTTTGCTCAAAATAATCATTGGGATATCCCTGGTTTCGAAGCCAAGATCTATGGATAAAGGCCGATTTTTCATCTTCGGGATCAAACCATGCCTCACTCCGTAATCTTTTTTTTTTCTTGTCCGCCATATGCCAAAGATTAATGTTTCTGTTTTTCTGTTAAGTGATATGCCCTAAAGATATGCAAACATGTCTTGACCTATGGCACAGTCGATAAAATGAATAAGGTTTTTATTGGATATTCTCAATAGAATTGTAGATTTCAGGAG
>JBCBSN010000041.1:0-22631 GCA_039819225.1 Bacteroidota bacterium
ATTTTAGCAGATACCCTATGTATTCATGGAGATACCCCTTCCGCTTTGCAAATTGTATCGTATCTTAACAAGGAATTGCCCAAACATAGCATACAAATAAGAAAGTGACCCATTACCCCATAACCATAAGACCTTTTGGAGTACATGCCATATTAATCGAATGGCCCGCCAAAGTGGAAGAAGCTATCCTGGATAACATCCTGTATTTTCAACATCACCTAAAAACCAAATATTTGGAGGAAAAGGAATGGGAAATAATCCCGGCCTACAATTCCCTGACCTTGATTTATAGAAAAGCACCCATACCGTTCCATACCTTTAGCCAGCAATTGAAAAATTGGTATGGGGCCACGGGGGAAAGTTCTTTACCCCAAAGGTTCCTATGGCGCTTACCCGTATGTTATGACTTGGAATTTGGAGTGGATTTGCCTGAGGTTTCCAATAAACTGGGTATGCAAATTGATGAAATTATAACCCTTCATACGAATAGGGCATATACGGTTTTTGGCATTGGGTTTTTGCCTGGATTTATGTATCTAGGGGGATTGCCGGAAACCTTGGTGGTACCGCGTAGGGCGGATCCCAGATCCAAGGTAGAAAGAGGATCGGTGGGACTCGCCGGTCAGCAAACAGGAATTTATCCGCAACGATCCCCGGGGGGGTGGAATATCATTGGCAGATGCTCGGTACCTATGTTCCAGCCGGAAAAGGAAGATCCTTGTTTTGTTAATGTGGGAGACAAGGTACAGTTCCATTCCATAGAAAGGGCCGAATACGATTTACACAAAATTGAGGGCGAAGTAGGAATCTATAAATTGGAAAAATCCATTTGGAATGCTTAAAATACTAAAGGCGGGCTTATTTACCACCGTGCAGGATACCGGAAGATACGGCTACCTCAATAAGGGTGTGCCCGTAGCCGGTTTTATGGATACGGTTTCCGCACACAAGGTAAATCAACTTTTAGGAAACGAATTGGGCGCGGCTCTACTGGAAATTACCATGACGGGGCCATCCTTGGAATTTGAACAACCCTGCTATATCTGTTTTGGAGGCGCAGAAATGGAGGTTAGCTTGAATAATAAGAAAATTAATGGTTTCACGGTCCACAAAGTCAGGGCCGGGGATATCCTGGCTTATGGAAAATTAATAAAAGGCTTCCGAAGCTATCTGGCAATAAGAAATGGTTTTAAGACCATGAAAATCTTGGGGAGCCGTTCTTTGTATGCACCAGTTACACCAAAAAGTCATCTGGATGAAAAGGATACCGTGCCTTACAAGGCGTCAGAGGGCTTTACCCCCAAGATAACGGAATTAAGGGTAAATTCCTTTTTAGAAGAACCCCTTTTGGAAACATCCAGGGGGCCAGAATTTGGGGTTTTAACGGCCAAACAACGGAAAGATATATTTTCAAGGGAATTCACGGTTTCCAATCAAAACGATCGAATGGCCTATCAACTACAGGAAAGAATCGAGGGTCATAAAGCGTCCATATTAACTTCCGCTACCCTTCCCGGTACGGTACAGCTAACACCTTCCGGTCGCATTATCATCCTAATGAAAGACGGGCAGACTACAGGGGGGTACCCTAGAATACTTCAGCTATCCGACCAGGCGATATCAATTCTGGCCCAAAAGAAATTTGGGGATACCATCTCCTTTAATCCCATTTGATCAGGGCCTGTTAGCACCAAGCCTAAAGTAGATTTTTTGAAGTTTTTTTCGGATTTCTAGGCGGTTTCTTGGTAAGCATAGACCTGTGCTGAGTGCAGCCGAAGTAGAGCTACGTGTCCAAAAAACGAACGAAGAAATACGGAAACCCGCCTGAACGTATTCGGGCAGGAAGGGCGAAACCCGTCCGATCCGGAACGGGCGGAAAGCCACTTTAGGCTTGGTGTTAACAGGCCCTAGAACAGTATACCCTTTTTTCGGCCAGATGGGAAGATGTGCACCATGACATGGTTCGCTTCCATTTTTCAAAACGTACTTTTTAAGCCGCTCTAAAAAAGACGGTTTACCATCTTCATAAAAGCTTTGGGCAGTGTGTAGGGCGGATATCGTAAGGGAGCTTCCAACTTGGCCTTCTTTACAATTCCCTTTTTATGTGAAAAAAGGTCAAAGGATGCCTTGCCATGATAGGCTCCAATACCACTATTACCAACCCCACCAAAGGGAATGTTCTTATTTGTAATGTGGATTACCGTATCGTTAATGGCACCCCCTCCAAAACTATACTTTTGGATAATATTTTTCTGAAAAGCTTTTCTCTTGGAAAAGACATAGGTGGCCAAAGGTTTGTCATAACTTTTTAGGAATTTATCGATATCGCCCTCGGAGGTATAGGAGATAACAGGTAGGATGGGTCCAAAAATCTCACCTTGCATTACCCTGCTCTCCCTTTTAGGTTCATTTACCAAGGTAGGCTCCAGAAAGTTATCCGTTTCGTTGGATTTACCCCCAAAAAGAATGTCTTCCCCCTTCAGCATTTCCAGGAGTCTATCGTAGTGTTTTCTATTCACTATACGTGCATAATCCGGTGAATCTTCCGTATTATTTCCGTAAAAAGCGGTTATGCTCTTTTGAAGGGCGACGACTAACTTATCCTTTATCGTATGGTGAACCAGTATATAGTCCGTTGCAATACAGGTTTGGCCGGCGTTCAGGAATTTTCCCCAGGCAATTCGTTTGGCCGCCATCCCGATAGCGGCCGTTTCATCTACTATTGTTGGGTTTTTACCCCCGAGTTCCAGCGTAACCGGAGTAAGATGATCGGCGGCACTTTTATATACGATTTTCCCCACCTGCGTACTTCCGGTAAAAAAGATATAATCCCACTTTTGCGCCAAAAGCTCCTGAGCGGTTTCCACACCTCCCTCTATGACCATTACATGCTCTGGGACAAAACTGGCAGCAATGATATCGGAAATGATCTTTGAAGTGTTCGGAGTAAGTTCAGATGGTTTAATGACAACCGTATTCCCTGCCGCAACAGCGCCTACAAGGGGAGCAATGGCCAGTTGAAAGGGATAGTTCCATGGGGCGATTATCAATACCGCCCCATAAGGCTCGCTATATATGTAATCCGAAGAGGGCCAATTCATTAGCGTTGAAGAAACAGGTTCCCGCCGGGCCCAGGATACCAAGTTTTTATGCGCATGCTTAATATCAGCCAAAACAAATTGGGTCTCGGCCCCCATGGTCTCAAAACCGGGCTTTTTAAAATCCTTGTATAAAGCCTCACAAATATCATCCTCTCGGAGTTCTATTTCATGCTGTAAACGCTTTAGGGCCTTTTTTCTGAAAGTCAAATCCTTCGTCTGTTGGGTAGCGAAAAAATCGCGTTGACTATTCAGTGTTTCCATATTTCTTTTCGGTTATGTCATTTATACAATAATACCATAGCATTGCAAGGTCGTCTTGATCAATTCCAAAATCTTATAAGGCATCAAAAGACAAATGAAAGAACAAGGTTGGGTTCTGTATTGCCTCCGGAACTGTATGGATAGCTATAGCCACGTTCATAGTCGTTTCATTTATTTCCTTTAAAATTACGGTATTGGTAAGATCCCTAAAACCCAAATACTCATTAAGAACAAGTTCTGTTCTCCCGGAAAACGTCACGGAACCTTCCGCCCCATCTACGGTAAAATCCTCTTCGTTAATGGCCCAAGTACCCTCTGTGGTAGGGGTATAGATTACGTGGGCCAATGGTACATTGTTGATATCTGCCGAAACTGCCGTGATATTGGCCGCCTCAAAAGCACTAGCGAATAAAAGTCCCGTTAAACTCTGACCGTCCCTATTATCTACTATATATGTACCGTCATTTACAAAAGTAAAGGTATCGTCATAGGAACTACCTAGCCCAACCGCCTGTAATAGATTATCTATTGAAGGAAGTACAATGGGCAAACTCTCCGCAATGGGCCCCGCCCCATCCTTTCCTGTGGTGAACACCCTGGACAGTCGCCATGATTTCCCTTCGGGCCGTGCCACCCCTCCGGTAAGCAAAATTTCCAGGGAAGGCAAAATAGTAACTTCTTTGGTCTCGGAAAAACTGCCATTGCCTCCAGAAACGGTCATCACTACCGCATAGGTACCCGGGGTGGAGTAAGCATATACAGGATCCTCATCGGTACTGGTACCGCCGTCCCCAAAATCCCAGGATATGGAATCTGCGTTTTCAACGGTGCCGTTAAACGTTACCTGTGTATCTTCTACCAAAAATTGAAAATCTGCAAGGGGCAAAGCTGGATCGTCATCGCTACAGCCCATGAGGAAAAGGGCCGTTAATACAAAAACGTATATTTTTTTTAATTTCATAATCTTCATTTCTATATATCCTTACTTTAGATTAGCGTTAGTTCTGATCCCACCATACGGGGGTATCTATTCTATTTGGGCCTTGCCGATCAATGGCCGTTGTCACATTCTCATTGTTGGAACTCAGTTCGAAGGAAGAATACAGAAATCGCGTAGGTAAAAAACCATTGGTCACCCCTGGTTCAAGATTATCTGCCGTGCGTTGTTCTATCACGGGGAATCCCGTCCTACGTATTTGCGTCCATCCTTCAAAAAAATTAGGGATTACGGCCAACCAAAGTTGAACCCCGATTTGTTCTTCGTCATTGACCCCATTTAGGCTACCCGAAGCGGATTCCAAAAATCCGGTAATACTTGCAGGGTCTATTTCCCACTGGGACAATGCGGTGGCCACCCCGTTTCTGTACAACTCATTGGCCATGTTTGGATCATTGTCATAGACTAGAGCGGCTTCGGCCCTTAAGAACCACGTCTCGGCCGCTGTAATCATATATATTCTTGTGTCCTGCGAAGATATAGGTACGCCAATATCTGATTTTGTGTCAAAACCAGCTTGACCAAATGCGGTATTGGTAAGTCCGTTGGTAATACCGGTAAACTCACCATTTCCATCCGGGCTAACAAATATGGGAAGCCTTGGATCCCCAGTACCCTCAAGTTGATCAATGAGCCTAGTGGACATCTTTATGATAGGAAAGTTTGTACGGTTGTTGAACCAGGGGTTTCCGTTTCCTTCGGTCTGGATGATATAAGCATCATGGGAGTTATCTTCCATTAAAGGAGCACTAAGACATTGTTCCACCGTAGCCCGGGAAAGGGCATTGTCCGCAAAACGCAAACGCATTCCCAATCGCAAGCGTACACTGTTGGCAAAACGGATCCATTTGTCAAGATCATTGCCAAAAATAGGGTCCAATTCACCGGGATACCCCAAAGCGGGATCCGCATTCTGTAAAACGGCAATACTGGAACTCAGCCGACGTATCAAATCTTCATAGATGCTCTGTTGGGTATCGTATATAGGCCTTAGAATATCACTAGTCTTCCCTTTTCCGCCCTCTGTATAAGGTACATCCCCATACGCATCGGTAATCTTGGCAAAGCCTAGAACGGTTATAATATCGGCCATGGCATGGCGTACACTATTCTCGGTTTCGGGGGTAGAGGTAATTACAAGTACTTCCTCAATATGTCTAATGGTCCCGTACATGGATCGATACATGCCATTGTAATTGCCGTCAAAACCATCTCCGTATAAGTCCGGAAAGCGTGCTACGGTGCCCGCAACAAAGTAATGGCCGTAATGGCCTCCAAACCTGGAAGCGGATTGGCTTGTGGTCTCCAAAAATAGATCGCGTACCCCCTTGGCAAAGAGCGCGGCATCATCTATTGAGGTTACGGCATTGGGGTTATCCCTTAAATCATCCAGACGATCGTCACACGAAATGACCAGCCCCAGAAAACCCAAAACGGGTAAAATCAAAATAGGGTATATTCTCTTGGATATTTTCATCATTTACGTTTTAGAAGTTAACTTTTAGGTTAAGCCCATAGCTACGGGTAGAGGGCAGGGAAGAGTGTTCAAAGGCCGTAGATTCCGGTCCGCTCGCAAAGGTTCCTTCGGGATCGATATCTTCTGCCGCATTATAGATAAAGAACAGGTTTCGGCCAATGGCGGAGAGGCTGGCTCCTTGGATAAACGTATCCCTTAAAATCTTCTGGGGAAAATTATAGGTAAGTGTAAGCTCTCTAAGCTTTACATTGCTGGCGTCCAAAATCTGTTCTACCGGTATCTGATTATCAAAAACATTGGTGAATTGTCGTAAATCAGGTGCCACGGCCACTTCATTTACAAAGCCTGTGTTTACATTGATCCCGTCCTCGATAAAACCGGTTTCCCTTCCTTCCAAAGAACGGGCATCCGTACCAAACCAAACTCGGTATGCCCTACCATAGGAATAGAACTCCCCGCCTTGTTGTACGCTGATGAGCGAACTAAGGGACAAATTTTTGTATCTAAAGGTACTGCTAATACCCCCAAACCAGTCCGGGTTTATATTACCCAATTTTTTGCGCTCTCCCCGTAAGGCAAGACCATCGTCGCCAATAAGTTTTCTACCAAAATTATCGCGCAGAAAATCATTCCCGTAGATTCCCCCGAATTCCTCACCTGGCCTTGCTTCCACGGAAACCGACCAAAGTCTTCCCAACTCTATGCTCTCAAGTCCTTCGTTTAAGGATTCTACCCTGGATTCGTTCTTGGTAAAGTTAAAACCCAAATTCCATTCAAAGTTATCGGTCTGCAAGGGTACCGTATTAAGTTGGACTTCAATACCCTTATTGGTAATGTTTCCTGCATTCACCACTTTAGAGCTAAAAGAGGTAGTCGCCGATATTGGGACGGCCTGAATTTGATCGCGCGTATCCGTTTCAAAATAGGTAAAGTCCAGTAAAAAGCGATTATCAAAGAAAGCGAGGTCCACCCCCAATTCCCAGGATTCGGATCTTTCGGGCCTCAAATCAAAGTTGGGCAGTTCCGCTGGTATGGATGCCACAGCGATGGGCAAGGTAGGGGTTTGGTCTATATTGAAAATGGTTTGGGTACGGTACGGATCGGTGTCGTTACCTACTTCGGCGTAGGAGCCGCGAAGTTTTCCTTTGTTGAAAAACTTGGACTCCAGACCAAAGGCCTTACTAAAGAGAAAACTTGAATTGACCGAAGGATACCAATAGGAATCGTTGTCTTCGGGTAGGGCCGAAGAATTGTCGTTCCGTATGGAAGCATCGAAATAGAGAAAGCCTTTATAACTAAATTGACCAAGGGCATAGTATGATGTTATGCCCTTCCTAACGGTGTTTTGGTCACTAAAGGTCATATTGTAATTACTGATATCAAAAAAACCGGGGACTTTACTATCAAATCCACTGACATTAAGCGTTCTTCTAAATTCATCGCGGTAGTTGGCACCAAGGCTGGTCGTGATATTTAAATCGGAAATCTTGGTGGTATAGGTGGCCAGGAAATCCGTATTCCAGATATAGCTCTGTCCGGTATCGTTACGATAACTTCCCAGGCCTTGTCTATGTGCCTGGGACCCTCTTAAAGCATGGGATTCAAAATCAAAGATCAAATAATCTATACCGGTCCTTCCCAATAGGGAAAAATGCTCCCCAATATCCAAATTAGCGGACAGTAGTCCCTGAAAACGATCTTGATTATCCGTATTTCTCAAATTGTCCAAGGCCCAGTAAGGGTTGTTAAACGTATTGTCCACATGCCATTTGATTTCCTCCCCTTGAGCGTTTATGGTATTGTTACGAACGTCTTCCAACCGGATGTCCCGGGGCATAAGGGAAAGCTGTAGGGCCGTGTTTCCGGCACCTTCCGCAAGATCTGGCCTGTTTAGCACCTTGGAGGTGATATAGGTCATTTTTCCATCAATGCTAAAATTATCGGTGAGGTTTGATCGCCCCCTAATATTAAACGTCTGCTTGGCCAACGTGTTATTGCTTACGATTCCTTGTATATTCTCGTCCGTAATGGACATTCTAAAAGAACCTTTCTCCGAGGCTCCCTCAAAGGCTATGGTATTGGCAATGTTAAAACCCGTTTGGTAGAATTCCTCATAGGGATTGCCTTGGGGCGAATACGTATCCGTTTGGCCCAACCAATTGGTATAGGCCTGCCCATCCAATCGCGGACCCCAACTCCAACGGAACGGATCGTCCAATACGGGTCTTCCATCTGCGCCTATGGGGGCAAAATCCCCGCCAAAACCAGTTCCATATTCGTTTTGAAAATCCGGTGTTAGCAAAATATCGGTAAAGGTAATGGTGGAGTTCAGGGATACTCCAACCCCCGGTCTTTTGGTACCGGATTTTGTGGTGATCAAAATAACCCCATTGATTCCCAATGAACCATAGGCGGCCGATGCCCCGGCACCCTTAAGTACGCTTATCGATTCCACATCGTCCGGATTAATATCGGAAAGGGCATCCCCTCTATCTATGCCCCCGCTGGTTCCGGAATTGTTCCCTCCGGCACTATTGGTAATGGGAATACCATCAATAACCACCAGTGGGCGGTTATCCCCGCTAATAGTGGTAATCCCACGCAATAAAACGCGACTGGATCCGTCCACACCCGTATTTGATTGGGTTATCTGCAATCCCGAGACCTTTCCATTTAAGGAATTCATTACATTATTTTCCCGGGCCACATTTACTTGGCCGGCCTCTACCTGCGAAATGGAATACCCTAGCGATTCTTTGTCCCGCTCAATATTCAATGCAGTAACCACTACTTCATCTATTTGTTGGGCATCAATGGTAAGGGAAACGTTTATCTTGGTTTGATCCCCAACACGGATCAATTGATCTTTATAGCCAATATAGGAGAATAGCAACGTATCGTCTTCACTCACATCGGCGAGTTCATAGTTACCATCAAAATCAGTGGTAGTACCGCGGGTGGAACCGTCAATGAGCACGCTTACCCCAAGTAAAGGGATGTCCGTACCCTCTTCTTGTACAGTACCCGACACCCTTTTTTGGGCAAAACCGGACACCGAAAAACCGATCGCCAGGGCAATCAAGATTATTCTTTTCATATAGTTAATAGTTAGGATTAATGGATTTTATGGGTTGGTCATAAGAAGGCGTCAAGGCTTTAGTGCCAGGATATATTCGGCCACGGCCATTTTTGCTTCATCCGACAAATAATCCTGGGGAGGCATTTCAGGATAATCCTCCCTCAGGTTCTTAGGATTGGTGATATAGTCTACAATACCTTGAGGATTGTTATTATGAATCGCTTGAATAATCTCTGTTGGAGGCCCAATAAGGCGGGTCCCAAAGGCATGACAACCCGCACAGACGCCGTAATAAGTAAGCTCACCCAATTCTTCATCCGATACCATACGTGGGGGTACGGGTTCAGGAGTCATCATTGTGGTGATATCACGGGTATCCGTGATTTGAGCAGTACCATAATCATCCAACCCAAAGGTGCGGTATCTGTTTTTGTCCCTAATAGTACTTCCGGTACCCCCTCCATACGCAAAAATATCCGGCCCTCGATTGTCCAATTGGGTAAGCATAATAGCTTTCAGTTCTCCCGTAGGATTATTTCCATTTTGGAACATGAGGTTGTCCAAAATAACGATCCGATCCGGGTTTCCTTCTGAATTGGGATCGTTTGCCTTGGGATCCCCAGTGGCATGATCCACAATGGTAATTCCAGCATTATTATTCCCGGTTATAATATTGTTTTCAACGATTACGTCGTCCGCGGCCATAATCAAAACCCCCGTTCCTGGAGGAATTCCGGCAACGGTAGAACCGGGAGCCCCAAAATTCTCATGGTTGTTGTCCACTACAAAATTGTTCCTGAACACCACATCAAAGGTGGTTTTTATGGGTAGTCCTGGGGTAATAAAGGCAAGTAGTCCGCCGGTATTGTTATGGACATAATTGTTTTCCACAAGGCAATGTCTGGAGTTTTCGATCTCTATTCCCGCGACACTATCAAAGGTTTCGTTATGTACCACGTCCACATTATCGCACATTCCCACATAAATTGCGGCATCGGCTATCTTACTTACGATATTATGGGCAATAAGTCCGTTTTTTCCGTACTGCGGAAAAATGCCGTATACTCCCGTATCTATTATCCAATTATTGCGGATCACAAAATTGTTCCCGGCCTGCCCCATAATGGCATTGCCCTTGTAATTGATAATCTTAAAGTTCTCTATAAGAGTTCCGTTCCCGGAATAGAGAAACGCATCGTTAATCTCCTTTTTTCCATCCAAGGTCGGCCACTCCCCGTTGATCACGACCCCCTGAAGAGCAATGTTGTCCTTATCGATATAAACGTTCTCCGAGTAGCTCCCTGGATATACTCGGATAAGGTCTCCCGAATCGGCTTGCTTTACGGCTTCCTGTATAGACCCTCCTTTCTTTACCTCAATAATTTTTCCATTGAACTCCTGTGGTTGGGATACTTTTGTAGAATCTTTGGAAAGGCCAACATTACGGTAAGTCATGTTTGCCGGTAGTGGAACGGTCTCGACACTGCTAGAACCAAAAAAGGTCTTCCCTAAAAAAATACCAATACATAGAATAAGTAGATATCCAAGAATTTTAACCAGTTTCTTCATTTTTCGTTTTATGGGATTGGGATTATATGGCCGGTTTTAGCCCTGAGGGCAGTTTTTCCGGTGTTTTTGGTATAAAGGATTCGTCGGTAAGCGTTCCAAGGAAGTCCACCAAACGATCTAACTCGTAATCAGAAAGTTCGGGTTCCCAAATGTGCCAATGAATAATAAGATCCTCTCCCTCCGGAACGGCATGCCCCCGCCCATCATTATAAAATTGGACCGTTTCCCGTAAGGTATTAAACCGGCCCGAATGCATATATGGGCCGGTTTTGGCTATATTCCTAAGACTTGGAACCTTAAAGGCACCTCTAAGCGTACTATCCTTAAAAGGAACTTGGGCACCGGGATCCAAGGGAACACCTTCGGGTTCGGGGGTACCTATTACTGCAAATTGTTGGTTGGTAAAAAGGGGTGGAGTATGGCACTCCGCGCAACGGGCCACAAACGACCGGAAAACATTCATCCCCTCGATTTCCTTTTCATTTAAGGCCGCATGAAAACCATGGGCATACCGGTCGTATCTGCTGTTCAAGGAAATTAAGGAGGATTCAAAGGCCGCCAGCGCTGTGTATATCTGGTCCAGTGCAACGGAATCCCCTTCCTCTTTACCCGGAAAGGCCTCGGCAAATAACTTTTTATAGGTCGCGATGCCATTGAGGGTATTTAAAAGGTTTTCCGGACTGTTCCCCATTTCCTCTTTGGAATATAGAGGTCCTTGCATTTGTGCTTCCAAGGAAGCTGCCCTACCATCCCAGAAAAGCCTTTTCAAGTAAGCCACATTCCAGAGAGAGGGGGCACTGCGTTCGGTACTATGTCCATCAATACCAACACTTAACGGCAAACCGTCGGTAAAGCCTTTTTTCGGATGATGGCAGCTGGCACAAGAAACGGAACCATCACCGGAAAGCACAGGGTCAAAGAAAAGGTAACGCCCCAAATCTATTTGCTGGGGCGAAAAACCGTCCCGAATTTTTGGAAGTCCGGTGGTAAGCCCCCCAACTCCCATATTATTTGGGGAATCATATTGCTGATATAGGTTAATGGCGATACACTCGTTCTTTTCATTTTTTTTAAACCCTGGAGGACAGTTGGCATTTAAAATAGAAACAATGGCATAGGATTCGGTATCCTCCCAGTTGTTAATCAACAGTACTAATGAAAGCAGTAAAAGTATAACCACACTAGACCTCAGAATGCTATTATTTCTACTCATGAATATACTTTGTGAAACGTCCTTAACGAACCCCGGATTAATCTGGCTTTATTAACGAATCGTTAACTAATTAATAAGAAATAGGGGCTATATCTGAAGATTTAGCGGATTTTGTGATGAAAAACACTTATAATGTGATTAATGGGACGCTTTGAGCTGCAGTTCGTCTTCAAATTTGTCCCTATACCCACCAGAAACGGGTAGCCTTTCAGGTCTAGTTCCTTCCAGTAAAAGTTCATACCCCTTGCGCGTCCTTTTAAAGGAAGAAATATGATTTTTGTTGACCATAAAAGAGCGATGGATTCGGATAATGGAAGAATCGGTAATCTTCACCTCCATTTCTTTTAGGCTCATGCGTACCAATTCTTTTACCGTATTTTCCCCTTCCTTAAAAAAGATTTCCAGATAATTACCGGATGACTTAATGTAGCGCAGTTGGGAATACTTTATGGCCAGGATAATCTTATCATTTTCTCCCTTAAGGGTCAACATTGCATCCATCTTGCCCTTATTATCCATCGTCGAAATATCATGTTTCACCTCTTCGAAAGCCGAGAAGCGATACCGCAGTGCCAAATACCAAATACAAAGCATATAGGGGCCCACCATGACCAAAGTCACAAATCGGGCAGTACGATAAAACTCGTGTAATTCGGCACCAATAGTAGTAAAGGCAGGGGCAAAGGCAAGATGGATGCCTAAGGTTATCAAAAAAACCTCAAGGCCGATCCATAGTAGAAAGCTCCATACTTTAAATTGGGCGTGCCCCAAAAGAAATCGCAATAGAAATTGAGAAATCAGTAAGGCTCCGGCACCAATGGAAACATAGCTTACATAGTGGCTCTCCTCCCATTGGTTCATATCAAACGGGGTGTAAACCTTTAAAAAAGTAAAGGTGAAAAGTACCAACCAACCAATAAGAAGCAGCCTATTCCTGGTACTATCCAAGTAAGGAAAATCCTGATGTAAGATGGTTTTCAACTGATTCATAAAGTTTCCAAAGAGTCGAATTTAAAAAAAATAGCACCACAAAGTGTAAAATTGGAAAATCCGTTGCCCTTTGGGTTCGTATACATCTACAAAACCCAAGAACAATTCTAAAGTATGTTTTGCAGGTTAAAAAATTTTAGGTAGTATTGTAACGATGAAACACAGCATCAATACATATGTAGTGCCCGTTGTCGTCCGTTTGTGCGGATGATATGGAGTATCCATTACATTGGAGAGCCTGTATCGAATAAAAATTTGGATACAGGCTTTTTCTTTGATGGTCTGGCGGTAATTATGGATAGGGTTCACATGAATTGAATATAGGACGGATTACGGGCTTATAAGCCTGATTATAAGATATATATATTATTATTACCGCGATTGGATCTAGATGTTTCATTTTTGTTAAAAAAACACGATTTCCGAAACAATTATCTTTGAATGCCCATGGAAGAGCAGCAGCAACAAATGGAATTGAACAAGTACAGTAAAAATGTTACCCAAAATCCGTCACAACCGGCATCGCAGGCGATGCTGTACGCTACAGGATTGCGGGAAGCGGATATGAAAAAGGCGCAAATCGCAATCGGTAGTACCGGTTACGATGGCAATCCCTGCAATATGCACTTAAACGGGATTGCCCAAGAGATAAAAAAACACGTTAACGAAACGGGGCAGGTAGGCCTGACTTTCGGTACCATTGGAGTATCCGATGGCATTTCCATGGGCACCCCGGGCATGAAATATTCCTTGGCTTCAAGGGATATTATTGCAGACTCCATGGAAACCGTCATGAACGGTATGTCCTATGATGCATTGATAGGTGTTGTGGGCTGTGATAAGAATATGCCAGGAGCGATTATAGCCATGCTACGATTGAACAGGCCTTCCATTATGGTGTACGGGGGTAGTGTTGCCTCCGGAAATTATAAGGGAAGAAAGCTCAATATTGTTTCCGCGTTTGAGGCCCTGGGACAAAAGATCGCGGGAGAAATCGATGAGGCCGAATACAAAGAGATCATTAAAAGATCTATTCCCGGTGCCGGTGCATGTGGGGGTATGTATACGGCAAACACCATGGCATCCTCCATTGAATGTATGGGAATGGCCTTGCCGTATAATTCTTCCATTCCCGCTGTCAATCCCCATAAACTTTCCGAGGCGGAACGAACGGCCCATGCCATAAAGAATCTTTTGGAGCTGGACCTAAAGCCAAAGGACATCGTTACCAAAAAATCCATTGAAAATGCAATTACCTTGGTCAATGCCCTTGGCGGCTCCACCAATGCGGTATTGCATTACTTGGCCATTGCCTATGCAGCGGATATTGAGTTCACACTGGAGGATTTTCAAAGAATAAGTGATAAAACACCGTTAATTGGTGATTTAAAACCGTCCGGCAAATATCTAATGGAAGACGTCCATGGAATCGGGGGGACTCCAAAAATCATGAAATATTTGTTGGAGCAGGGCTTTTTACACGGCGATTGTATGACCGTTACCGGAAAGACCTTGGCCGAAAATCTTGAAGATGTGGAGGTCATAGAATTTGAGGAGCAGGATTTGTTGTACAGCGTGGACAAGGCTCTAAAACCATCTGGAAACCTACAGATTCTTAAAGGGAACCTGGCAGAAGAAGGGGCGGTGGCAAAGATATCGGGCAAGGAGGGTTTAACGTTTGAAGGAAAGGCCGTAGTGTACAATAGCGAACCCGATGCCAATGAAGGTATCTCCAAGGGCGAAGTAGAAAAAGGAGATGTAGTGGTCATCCGCTATGTGGGGCCAAAAGGAGGCCCGGGTATGCCGGAAATGTTAAAACCCACCTCCATGATTATGGGCGCCGGTTTGGGAAAATCGGTTGCACTTATTACCGACGGTCGTTTTTCTGGCGGCACCCATGGTTTTGTGGTAGGCCATGTCACTCCTGAAGCACAGGTAGGAGGCGCCATAGCCCTTGTAAAAACAGGGGATACCATAACCATTAGTGCTTTGGACAATTCCATTACCTTGAATGTTTCTGACGAAGAAATAGAACGCAGAAGGGCCAAATGGCAAGCGCCCCCCTTAAAATTTACCAAAGGAATATTGTATAAATATGCGAGGTCCGTGGCATCCGCATCAGAAGGATGTGTTACCGATAAATATTAAAAAAATGTTATTTCTGTTCCGATAGCTATCTGGACGGGAATCTCGCTAACCCAAAGTTAGGAGTATGAGTACGGAAACTTTAAAAAAGGAAGCAAATAACATAAGTAAGACCATTCGGATAAGTGGGGCAGAGGCTATCATCCATTGTTTATTGGCAGAAGGAGTAGACCTGCTATATGGGTACCCCGGTGGGGCCATTATGCCCGTTTATGATGAACTCTACAAATTTCAGGATAAGCTTACCCATGTACTAACACGCCATGAGCAAGGGGCTACCCACGCAGCACAAGGCTACGCCCGTGTTTCCGGCAAAGTGGGGGTCGCCATGGCTACCTCCGGTCCGGGTGCCACAAATTTGGTTACCGGTCTCGCCGATGCGCAAATAGATTCTACACCAATTGTCTGTATCACGGGACAAGTACCGCGACACTTGTTAGGATCGGATGCCTTCCAAGAGACGGATATCATAGGTATTTCTACCCCGGTTACCAAATGGAACCATCAAATCACCAAGGCCGCGGAAATACCCGAGGTCTTTGCCAAAGCTTTTTTTATTGCCAAATCGGGCAGACCCGGGCCGGTATTGATCGATATTACCAAAAACGCCCAGTTCGACGAATTGGACTTTAGTTATGAGAAATGTACCGGAGTACGTAGTTATACCCCGGTACCCAAACCGGATATGGAGGCCCTAAAAAAGGCAGCTGAAATCATCAACAATGCCAAAAGACCTTACATCGTTTGGGGACAAGGTATTATTCTGGGAGAAGCAGAGGAACAACTTAAGGCCCTTGTGGAAAAGGCGGGCATCCCTGCGGCATGGACCATTATGGGCGAATCCGCCCTGCCCACAAGCCATCCCTTAAATGTGGGAATGGTGGGGATGCATGGCAACTATGGGCCCAATGTGTTGACCAACGAATGCGATGTGCTCTTGGCCATCGGCATGCGTTTTGACGATAGGGTCACCGGCAAGTTGGATACCTATGCCAAACAGGCCAAGGTAATCCACTTTGAGATCGATCCTGCGGAAATCAATAAAAACGTAAAGGTAGATGTAGCGGTCCTAGGCAGTTGTAGAGAGACCTTGGAACTTTTACTGCCCTTGGTAAATGAGAATTCCCATGAAGCTTGGCATGCGCAGTTCAAGGAGAAATACGATATTGAATTTAAAACGGTAATCGAAAAGGACATCCATCCTACCAAGGTTGGGCTTACCATGGGGGAGGTTATCGAAGAGATAAACCTCGCTTCCAAGAACAAGGCGGTAATCGTTACCGATGTGGGGCAACACCAGATGATTGCCTGCCGGTATGCCAAGTTCGAGGACTCCAAGAGCAATATTACTTCTGGAGGTCTGGGCACTATGGGCTTTGCTCTTCCCGCGGCCATCGGTGCCAAAATGGGTGCCATGGATAGGGAGGTCGTGGCCATTATCGGGGATGGGGGCTATCAAATGACCATACAGGAGCTAGGTGTCATCTTTCAGCATAACATTCCGGTGAAAATTGTGGTTTTGAACAATGACCATCTAGGTATGGTACGTCAATGGCAGGAGTTGTTCTTTGAAAGTAGATATGCCTCAACGGTAATGACCAATCCCGATTTTGTCAAAATCGCGGAGGGCTACCATATTCAGGCCAAACGGGTAACGGAGCGCAAGGATTTAAAGGCTGCCGTACAAGAAATGATAACCTCCCCAAATCCGTATTTCCTAGAAGTCCGGGTAGAAAAGGAGGATAATGTTTTTCCTATGATTCCCTCAGGGGCTTCAGTTTCGGACATCCGCCTAAAATAGCATACACCGCACTTAGTATCAACACGGAACAGTTTTATCAAAGGGATACCTTAAAATAATCATGAACGAAACCCACATCCATAACAGACCCATTGCCTACGATTCCATTTTGAGGAAATCCCGGGAAATGGGATTTTCCATGATATCGGACCTATATATGGGCTCTTTGTTAAAGACCCTTGTAAGCAGTAAACCAAAAGGTCATTTTTTGGAACTAGGTACCGGGTCCGGATTAGGGACTTCATGGATATTGGATGGCATGGACAGAGCTTCAAAATTGATAACCGTAGATAATGACCCGGAAATAATTGCCATAGCAAAGCAATACTTTGGTAAGGACAACAGGGCAAACCTCGTTTGCATGGATGGAGGGGAATGGATAAAGACCTATAATGGGGAACCATTCGATTTAATTTTTGCGGATGCTTGGCCGGGCAAGTTTTATGAGGTACCGGAGACCTTGGCTTTGGTGAGGCCAGGAGGTTTTTACTTGATCGATGATCTACTTCCCGGATCGGATTGGCCAGAGGGGCATCAGGAAAAAGTAGATGACCTCATTTCATATTTGGACCAACGTACGGATTTTGAATTGACCAAGATGCAATGGTCTACAGGATTGATCATTGCAACACGAAAAATAGAGTAATATTATTTAAAACGAACCAAGCGCTTCCATTTTTTTAGAGAAGCTTGGGGACAGCGACTTATGAAAAAACAATGGTTTACCATATCGGTATATTCGGAAAACAACGTAGGGTTATTGAATAGAATCTCCGGTATATTTTTAAAGCGTCACATTAATATTGAAAGTTTAAATGTTTCTAAATCAGAGATTTCATCGGTATCCAAATTCACAATAGTGGTGAATACCACGGAGGATTGGACACGCAAAATCGTGGCACAGATCGAAAAGCAGATTGAGGTTATAAAAGCCTATTACCACAAAGATGATGAAATCATCTATCAGGAATCCGCACTTTTCAAGATCGAATCCCATCTCCTGTTTGACGAGCGCCAGATACAGAACATCATTAAGGATAGTCATTCCCAAATTGTGACCGTATCCCGTGATTTTTTTGTCCTGGCCAAAACGGGCAGAAGGCATGAAATAGACGAAATGCACGATGCCCTGGAGCCTTATGGTATTATGCAATTTGTACGCTCGGGCCGCTTGGCAGTCACCAAGTCCGAAATGCCCATTACAGCACTATTAAATGAGTTTTATCAAGATAAATAAACTAAAAACCTTAAACAAAAGAGAACACAAAATGGCAAACTATTTCAATACGTTATCCTTAAGGGATCAATTGACACAATTGGGCAAATGTAGATTTATGGAGTCCAATGAATTCTCGGATGGCGTATCCGCTTTAAAGGGAAAGAAAATCGTCATCGTCGGTTGCGGTGCCCAGGGCCTTAACCAAGGGTTGAACATGCGAGACTCCGGCTTGGATATTTCCTATACCCTTCGCGATTCGGCCATAACGGAAAAACGTCAGTCCTATTTAAACGCAACAGAAAACGGTTTTACAGTAGGCACCTACTCAGAATTGGTTCCCCATGCGGATCTTGTCATCAACCTTACCCCGGATAAGCAGCACACTAGTGTTATCAATGCCGTTATGCCTTTAATGAAGGAAGGGGCCACCTTGTCCTATTCCCATGGCTTTAACATTGTGGAGGAAGGGATGCAGATCAGAAAAGACCTTACCGTAATTATGGTGGCGCCCAAATGCCCCGGTTCAGAGGTTCGTGAAGAATACAAAAGAGGGTTTGGGGTTCCCACTCTTATTGCCGTTCATCCAAACAACGATCCCCAGGGCAAAGGTCTGGAACAGGCAAAGGCGTATGCTGTTGGGACCGGAGGTCACCGTGCAGGGGTTTTGGAATCATCCTTTGTTGCGGAAGTAAAATCGGATCTTATGGGCGAGCAGACCATACTTTGCGGTCTATTGCAGACCGGATCTATCCTTTGCTTTGACAAGATGATCGAAAAAGGAATTGAACCGGGATATGCCTCCAAACTCATACAATATGGATGGGAGACCGTAACCGAAGGAATGAAATATGGGGGGATTACCAATATGATGGACCGCCTGTCCAATCCTGCCAAGATAAAGGCCTTTGAACTTTCCGAGAAATTAAAGGGTATTATGCGTCCCCTGTTCCACAAGCATATGGACGATATTATGACGGGGTATTTTTCAAAGACCATGATGGAGGATTGGGCCAATGACGATAAAAATCTATTGCAGTGGCGCGCCGCCACAGGCGAAACGGCCTTTGAGAAAACACCTGCGGGAACGGACAACATTTCCGAACAGGAGTATTATGACAATGGGGTACTTATGATAGCTTTTGTTAGGGCAGGAGTAGAGTTGGCCTATGAAAGCATGACGGAATCCGGGATCATTGGGGAATCCGCCTATTACGAATCCCTGCACGAGACCCCTTTGATCGCCAATACCATTGCCCGAAAAAAACTTTTCGAGATGAACAGGGTAATATCGGATACGGCGGAGTACGGATGTTATTTGTTCGATCATGCCTGCAAACCTCTTTTATCCGATTTTATGAAAGGAATAGATGCCGATGTTATTGGAAAACCCTATGGCATCACGGATACGGGTGTGGACAATGCCAAGCTCATCACCGTGAACAAGGCCCTTAGGGAGCATCCCGTAGAAATCGTAGGAACCCGCTTGCGCGAATCCATGACCGCGATGAAACCTATTATATGAAACCAAATCCCCGAAATTCGGGGATTTTTTATCTAAACCACCCCAATATCCAGACAAATGCAGACTGCAGAAATACAAATACCGGAAGAGTATCAAATCAAGGAGCAAATACATCAAAAAGCGTATTTGATCAATGGCGAATTAAAGGAATGGACCGGGAACACTTCCCAAATATATTCAACCATTTCTTCCACTTCGGAGTATAGTCCTACACTCTTGGGCAGTATCCCGGATATGGCCGAAACCGAAGCTATGGAAGCCTTGGGTGCTGCCTTGGCGGCTTACGATAAGGGACAAGGGGTTTGGCCCACTATGCATGTACGGGACCGTATTGCCTGCATGGAAAAATTTGTGGCCCAAATGAAGTCTAAACGGGACGAAATCGTAAAATTGTTGATGTGGGAGATTGGGAAATCGTTGCCCGATTCCCGAAAAGAGTTTGATCGCACGGTGGAATATATTTATGATACTATTGAGGATTACAAGCAATTGGATCGCGATGGGGCAAAGTTTAAAAAGCAGGATGGGGTGTACGCCCATATCAAAAGAGGGCCTTTAGGGGTAGTGCTTTGCCTTGGGCCTTATAATTACCCCTTGAACGAGACCTTTGCATTGTTGATTCCGGCTATTATTATGGGAAATACTACCATTTTTAAGCCCGCAAAACACGGGGTATTATTAATAGCCCCACTTTTGGAAGCCTTTCAAAGCAGTTTTCCCAAAGGTGTGGTCAACGTACTTTTTGGAAGAGGAAGGGCCGTAGCCGGGCCGATTATGAAAACGGGCAAAATTGATGTCCTGGCGTTGATAGGCAACAGCAAATCCGCCAATGCCCTCCAGGATCAGCATCCCAAGACCAATAGACTTCGATTGGTCTTAGGCCTGGAGGCCAAAAATCCTGCCATAATATTGCCGGATGCCGATATGGACCTCACCATAAAGGAATGCATCTCTGGAACGTTATCCTTCAATGGCCAACGTTGTACGGCCTTAAAAGTCATCTATGTACATGAAGAGATAAAGGAGGAATTCCTGACCCGATTTTCCGAAGCGGTGGATACCCTGCAATTTGGCAACCCCTGGGATACCGGGGCGCAGTTGACTCCTTTGCCCGAACCCGGAAAACCTGCCTACATCCAGGAACTCATTGACGATGCGGTACAAAAGGGCGGGGAAATATGGAACAAAAAAGGTGGTCGACTCCTTGAGAATTTTATTTGGCCCGCTGTTTTGCATCCTGTAGGCAAGGATATGCGGGTCTATCAGGAAGAGCAATTTGGCCCAATTATTCCCGTGGTATCCTTTACGGACATCCAAGAACCTTTGGATGATATGGCCGAGAGCAATTATGGGCAACAAGTAAGCTTGTTCGGAAAGGATGTCTATGCTCTAGCACCCTTGATCGACACCTTGGTAAACCTGGTATGCCGTGTAAACCTCAATAGTTCCTGTCAGCGTGGGCCGGATGTATACCCGTTTACGGGTCGAAAAGATTCCGCAGCGGCTACACTTAGTGTGCACGATGCCCTACGGTCTTTTTCGGTACGGACTTTTGTGGCCTTTAAGGATAGTGAACTGAATAACGAGACCATAGAAAAACTGTTGGACACCAAGCTCTCCAATTTTGTAAGTACTGATTATATTTTATAACCTTCTTTCTTCATTCCAAAATAGGAGAATCTTTTGAAATATGAAGTATTCCATTAGAAAGACCTGCCAGGTTTTAAAAACCTGGCAGGTCTACATTGTTTATATTTTGGTAGCCAACCAATCGCCAACCTCGCTAGTTTTATAAGACTTTGATCCATTTGCGAGGTCTTCGGTGACTATCCCTTCTGCCAAGGATTTGTGCACTGCGGTACGAATGGCATCGGCTTCTTCCTGGAGATCCATATCCTCAAAAAGCATGGCCGCGGAAAGTACGGTAGCCAGTGGATTGGCAATATCCTTTCCGGCTGCTTGGGGGTAAGACCCATGAATGGGCTCGTAAAGGGAAACGGCATTACCCAGGGAAGAGGAGGGCATTAAGCCCATAGATCCGGAAATCACAGAGGCCTCATCCGTTAAAATATCCCCAAAAAGATTCGCGGTGATGATTACATCGTAGTCCTTGGGCCATTGTACCAGGCGCATGGCCACGGCATCCACAAATTCATAGGACACCGTAACTTCCGGATAGTCCTTTTCCATGGTCTGTACGGTTTCCCGCCATAAACGGGAAGCTTCCAGAACATTGGCCTTATCCACACAACAAAGCTTTTTGGAGCGTTTCATGGCCATCTCAAAGCCCTTTCTGGCCAGACGTTCAATTTCAAAACGTTGATAGGTCATGGTGTCATAAGCGGTATTTCCATCGTCCTTGCGACCGCGTTCCCCAAAATAGACCCCTCCGGTGAGTTCCCGGAGAATGATTAGGTCGGTGCCTTCTATCCGTTCCCGTTTTAAGGGCGATTTATCGATCAGGGACGGAAAGGTAAAGGTAGGTCTCACGTTGGCAAAAAGTCCCAGTTTCTGGCGCATTTTAAGTAGTCCCTGCTCCGGACGGACTTTAGCCGAAGGGTCGTTGTCAAAACGGGGATGCCCAATTGCCCCAAATAGGACGGCATCCGCATTGGCACAAATTTCGTGTGTCTCATCAGGATAAGGTGCACCAACGGCATCTATAGCCACAGCACCTGTTAATGCGGGTGTCCACTGGATATCATGATTATACTTTTGAGCTATGGCATCGCAGACTTTTACCGCTTGGTCAATGACTTCCGGGCCGATGCCATCCCCGGCCAAAAGAGCTATGTTTAGTTTCATAAACGCTTATTTTTATTTACGCTGTTGCGGAAATTTGTAGTGTACCTAACTGAGAACTTAATTGGTTCGTTTTGAGATTGGTATTTGTATAAAGATCGGTCGATAGTTTTACAAAACGGTCTCTTAGAGAATTGTCTTAAATCATATTCAACATCTTTTCCGTAGCCTTAATAGCACTTACGGTCTGATCGGAATCCAGGCCACGGGTAATAAACTCGGAATCATGATATTGCCAAGTGATTACCGTCTCACAGAGGGCATCGGAATTACTGCCCGGTGGAATGCGTACCGCGTAATCCGTTAGCTTAGGAAAATCCTTTTTGAGCGCCCCATATATTTTACGCAACGCATTGATGAAGGCATCATACTGGCCATCCCCTTGGGCATTCTCCTCGTAATCCTTCCCATCGATTTCCAGCGATAGAGTGGTAGAGGGCTTTAATCCCTTGGAG
>JBCBSN010000042.1:0-22338 GCA_039819225.1 Bacteroidota bacterium
ATCATACGCTGTATGCCTTCTGGGAGCAAGGTATAGTTATCCTCCAAAAGATCATAAAATCGATCTGTAAATATAGGGAGGGGAATATCTGAATACCGTTCCCAGTTTTTGGCCAAAAAATGATCATAATAGATATCCACGATAACCCTGCTGTAATGGCTATAATTCTTATGGAGTCTTTTGCTGCTTTTTCTGGGAATGGGATGGGTATCCGTATAGGTATCTATTTCGCGATGCAGCCGAATACCTTTTTGAACCATTTGCGGTAGGTGGTCGTATTTATTGCCTTTGATACGGTCTGCAATAAAGTTGCCAAGGGTAATGCCTTCGTTCCCAAAAGATAAATAAATATGGGCCAGAAAATTCATAACAACGAATTTACGAAGAAGGAACCCGGTTTTTAATGGAGATGGATATATTTGCAAAAACTTTTTTGAGGCCCATGACACTGATCAAATCCATTTCGGGAATACGCGGGACCATAGGGGGAAAACCCGGGGACAACCTTACGCCAATTGATGCCGTTAAATTTGCCGCGGCCTACGGAACCTGGTTAAGGGAATATTCTGCGACAGAGCAACTTACCGTGGTTATAGGGCGGGATGCGCGCCTATCCGGGGAAATGGTGCAGAACCTTGTGGTCTCTACCCTAATAGGGTTGGGCATTGATATAATCGATCTGGGGCTTTCTACCACGCCCACAGTTGAAATGGCGGTTCCCTTGGAAAAGGCGGATGGAGGCATAATTCTTACCGCAAGCCACAACCCCAAGCAATGGAACGCCCTAAAACTTTTGAACGAAAAAGGGGAATTCCTGGATGCCGCGCAAGGAGCCAAAATCCTTGGGATAGCGGAACATGAGGATTTTGATTTTGCGGAAGTGGACGACCTGGGAAGTATTACCAAAAATGATTCATACATAGATATCCATATAGACGAGGTATTGAACCTTCCCCTGGTAGACTCGGAAATCATAAAAAAGGCGAAGTTTAAGGTTGTGGTGGATGGGGTAAACTCCTCAGGAGGTATCGCAATCCCCAAACTATTGGATGCCCTTGGGGTGGAAACCGTAAAGTTGTATTGTGACCCTACCGGTCATTTCCCGCATAATCCGGAACCTTTGAAGGAACATCTTTCGGATATCTGTGACCTGGTGGTAAAGGAAAAGGCAGATTTTGGTATTGTTGTAGACCCGGATGTGGACCGCTTGGCATTTATAAGTGATGACGGGGAAATGTTCGGGGAAGAGTATACTTTGGTGGCCTGTGCGGATTATGTCCTTGGCAAGACTAAAGGCAATACCGTTTCCAATCTCTCCTCTTCACGGGCACTACGTGATGTTACCGAGAAACATGGCGGAACGTATGAGGCCGCTGCGGTAGGGGAAGTGAATGTAGTAACTAAAATGAAGGCCATCAACGCCATAATTGGAGGCGAAGGCAATGGGGGCATAATTTATCCCGAAAGCCACTATGGGAGGGATGCCCTGGTAGGTTCGGCATTATTTCTAATGCTTATGGCCGAACGGGGAGGTACGGTTGCCCAGCTAAAGGCCAGCTATCCCGCCTATTTTATGAGCAAGAAGAAAATACAACTGACCCCAGACCTGGATGTGGACGCTATTTTAGAAACGATGGCGACCAGATATAGGAATGAGGATATTTCTACGATAGATGGAGTGAAAATAGACTTTCCCGAGAATTGGGTGCACTTAAGAAAATCCAATACGGAGCCCATTATACGCATTTATACCGAAGCAAAAAGTCAGGTAGAAGCCGACGAATTGGCGAACCGCATTATTGCAGAAATAAAGGAAGTTTCCCATCAATAAACACTGCAGAAGAGGAATTTCAAGATACAAATTTCTACTCTTCCTGCCGTTCGAAAGATTGCAGAAGCGTTTTCTTAACTGAAATTCAGCATGTTGGGTATTGTTCCGTTCACTGAAACTCTTTGGGGACCTTGTTCCTGTGTTTCCACCGCCGGTGGGTCCACAAGTAGAGTTCGGGCCTTTCCCTAATCTGCCGCTCCGTTAACCTTAAGAATGTATTTGTAATTTCATGTTTTTCCGTGGCCTTTCCCGCCTCGGTAATGGGTATAAACTCCGCGTTGTAGTGGCCACGTTTTACCTTGGAAACCTTTAAAAAGACCACGGCCAAGTCCAATTTTCGAGCTAGGTTCTCCACCCCCATAAAGACAGGGACCTTTATACCCATAAATTCTGTCCAATACCGTGCAGAACCCGCCATGGGAGATTGATCGTTGACCATGCCATAAACGGCGCGAACATTATCCCTATGGTTTCGCAACACCTCCGGTATAGTTTCCTTTTGATTTAATAAGGTGGTGTTCCACTTACTCCGTATTCTTTTCATATGCCGATCAAAATATTTGTTGCCGATTTTTTGATATATGGCATACCCCTTGGAGGTGCTATAGTTGGAAAGACTTACATTCCATTCCCAATTGGCGTAATGGGCGCAGGCTATGATAATGCTCTTCCGTTTTTCAATGGTATTCAACACCTCCATATTCAAAACGTGGTACTTCCGTTTTACCGCCTTCTCGCTTAGGCTCATGGTCTTCACCATTTCTAGGAACAGGTCGCATAAATGCCTGTAGAACTTTACCTCAATGGTTTTTCGTTCTTCAGCAGATCTCTTGGGAAATACCAGTTCCAAATTCTTCCGTACCGTTGCTTTCCTATACCCTGCCAGGCGATACAGTATAAAGAACAAAACGTTGGAAAATCCATAAAACAGGGAATTTGGTAGAATGGAAATGGCCCATAAAAAGGGATAGGCCAGTACAAAAACGAGTAGCTGCATGCGTATGGATAATGGGCAAATATAGCTATATTTGGCTCCATTTATAAGCGGAATTAATTATGCACGATCTTCAGCTTTCCACTATAGTGCTAATCGCGGCCAACGTCCTGGTTTCTTTTAAGGGTTTTAACGATACGGTCTTTTTTGATCGATATAAGTTTGGCATTGGCCCTATAAGGGCCGGACAAAAGGAACGCATGTTTACTTCCGGTTTCCTACATGTGGATGTGGCCCATCTTTTCTTTAACATGTTCACGCTGTACATTTTCGCCAATGTGGTCATCAATTGGTTCGGCCCTAGTAAGTTTATAGGCATTTACTTTATAAGCTTGGTTGCCGGGAGCCTTCTGGCCCTTTTTTTCCATAAGGACGAACCATATTACAGTGCCGTTGGGGCCAGTGGGGCGGTAACGGGAATCCTGTATTCGGCCATATTGTTGCAGCCAGGAATGGAACTCTATTTGATGTTAATTCCCATTCCCATCCCGGCCTATGTTTTGGGTATTGGGTATTTATTGTATTCCATTTATGGTATGAAGACCCGATTGGGAAATATTGGCCATACCGCCCACTTCGGAGGGGCGGTAGGAGGCTATATGACTACATTGATTTTTAGGCCCGAGCTTTTTGCCACCGAAACCTTAATGGTGATTTTGTTGGCCATTCCCATAGTTATCCTTTTTGCAATGGAAAAAATGGGAAAGATTTAGAGCCTGTTTAGGAATTTATGATTAGAATTGTTATAGACCATTTTTGATTTCCTACGAGGCATCCGCCTTAGGCGGATAAGCATAGTCATAGCTATGGTTTAAAATTTTAACAGGGGCGAACAAAAAGGCCAAGATTTGGCCTTTAGGCGAGGAGCCAGTGGAAGCGGTGGCGGCGCAAATAAGGGGCGTAAGAAAATAATTGACAAATTCCTAAACAGGCTCTAAGATCCAGTGGGCGGGCACCTATCCAGCGATCATACTTTTGTCCTTTCCTTCCAGTGGCAAAAAATCGATATCCAAGTACCCCCCGCTAGCATTATCATCAGCGACTATTTGGGGTTTTCCCTTTATTATTTCAATTGAGTTCCTATGGATATGTCCGGCAAAAACCCCTAATAGGTTAGGCGCGTTAAAAACCTTCCGGTGAAAATCAAGAGTTGTCCGGGTATGTCCTCCTTCGGGCCATTTTGGACGCCTTTCCACCTTAAAGTTGCGATCGGTGGCCGCCCCCCAATTTGGATTTCCGCAACCAAAGGAAATGCCTTTACCAGGAGCGTACATTGGAATATGGACCAGTAGGACCAAGGGCAGGCCACTGGTTATCTGCTCTGATAAAAAGTCCAGTTGTGCTTTATTGATTTCATAGGTGGAATTGTCAATGGCCAAAAACCGAATACCTTTAATGTCATAAGCGGCCATTAAAGGATGGTTGCCCTGATATAGAGGCAATAGTCTTTTTTTGATCCATGTGTCCCGCAGTATTTCCAACGGACCGTGCATTCCTTCATAATGCCAATCATGGTTCCCCGCAACGTATATATAAGGGATTCCGGTATCTTCTAATTTGGATAGCACCCATTCAATGGCGGCTTCGGAGGGGAAACTAAATATATCCCCGATTAGGGTGATCAAATCCGCATTGGCGCTTTGGGCAAATTCCAAGGTATGTTCAAAAGCCTCTTCTGGATGGGTCTTGTCCCCTGTTTTAAAATGGGAAGTTTCATTGTAGGCCTTTGCCATCCGATCGCTATACTTTTGGAGGGCAACGCCTCTTTTGTCATCTTTGAACAAATGGGTGTCGGCAATGTGGATTACCTTTATGGGTTCAAGTATGGTATCGGCATAAAAGGAAACTTTTTCCTGGTCCAAGGTAGCGCATACCTTGGAAATGTCTTTCGTTTTCCTCTCTGAAGTTCTTGCCCATCCAGTTGATGTAAGGCCCAAACCGGCCAAACCCGCTGCGGCCCCCTTGAAAAACGAACGACGTTTCATCAAAACCAGTTGTTCAAAAAGTTCTTTATTGAAGCATTTCCGCTACCTTTTCCTCCAAGGCGGCCCCTCTCAAATTTTTGGCTACGATAACTCCGTTTTCGTCGAGTAAAAAGGCTGCCGGGATGGCATCTACACCATATTGTTTGGCAATGGCGTCATTAAAATAGGCCAGATTGGAAACATGGTTCCAGGTTAGGCCGTCATCGGCTATCGCTTTTTCCCAGGCTTCTTTGGTCCGGTCCAGGGAGACCCCCACAATATTAAGCCCCTTGTCGTGGTATTTGTTGTATACCTTGACCACGTTAGGGTTTTCCGCCCTACAAGGTTTGCACCATGCCGCCCAAAAATCCACCAAGGTTACCTTTCCCAAAGCATCGTTTAGGGCCAATTGCTCCCCGGATGGGGTAGGGGCCGTAAAATTAGGAGCTTTTGCCCCCACGGAAGTATTTTTTTGGCTTTCCTCCTTTTCCTTTATGGCATCAAGTCGCTCCAAGATACCCTTGGCGGACCCGGTGGCCTTAATTTCAGAGGACAGCCCGTCATAGAGCTCCTGTATTTCCTCGGTAGTGAACATCCTGGAAGCCATGGCCCTTTCTACCAAAAGGGCAGAGATCAAACCATTGGGATGTTCCTTAATATAGTCCAGTTCAAAGTTCTTGTATTCATCCTGAAGCTCCTTCATTTCATCATTAAGGGAAGTTATGGAAGCCGTATCCCTTCCCATACGGGCCGTTTGCACATCCTTTTGGATGGAACTTGCCCGTTCCGAGATAGCCTTGGATTTTTCTAGGTAATCCTGAAAGATTTCATTCTGTAGTCCTCCCTTAATTTTGGGTTGTGTCAAACTGTCTTTATGGGCACTTAAGGAAATTTCCGCGTTCTCCAACACTATCACTGAATATCCGGCTCGCTTGTCTTCCAGAAAGATATAGTGCATTTCTGGTTGGGCGACATCTCCTATAAACGTAAACTTTCCACTTTGTACAATCGCCGTATCAACATTGACCAATTGTCGGTCTTCACCCTGTTTCTTTAGAAAAACCTGGGCGCCTTCCTCCAATTCCCCTGTAAGGGTTCCTTCTATGGTATAACCACCCGGGTTTTGATTACAGGCCGCCATAAATAAGGCCGCTATTACTATACATAAAACTTTTCTCATCATTTCCAAATTTGAAAAGGCAAAGGTAAGGGATTTGATCAGGATAAAAAAAGCCCTTATGTTAGATGCAAAAGGACTCTCTTGCAAGCAATATTATTTTCTAGAACTGATAGCGAATACCAAGGGCAATATCAAAATCAAAGTTATCGGAAAAACCATCATATCCCACAATCCCGATCTCTGGCCTAAAATCCAGGGATAGGAGCAAGGGAAAATCAAAATCGTATTCCACCCCAATATTTCCCGCCGCGAATACAAAAAGTCCGCCATCCGGCGAAAAAGGCTGATTATTGGAATCCAGCCTATCCTCAAAACTAACACTGCCCAGGCCACCGCCTACGCCATAGTACCAATTGAACCCCTGGTCAATGTTATGTACCCATTGATATAGTCCGGTAAGTTTAAACGCATCAAAATTACGGCTGTCCCGCCATCCCAGGTTAAACTCTGCCCGGTTGTAGCGGGCAATGGATTTTTGATAGGAGATCTCCGCTCCAAAACCATCACTGTCCCCGAGCCTTAGCCCAAGGGCATGATCCGCAATGTCCTGGGCACTCGCGGAAAGGGTAAAAAATACAAGTAAAAAAGGGATAATCCTTACAGTTTTCATTTGTTCATCGTTTGTGTTTCTAATTTCTTTCTTTCATGGTCAGTCTCAAACAATAAAAACTTAAATTAGCCCTTAAAATTGTCCAGGTTTGGTAAAAAATTTGTTCGGGGAATTACAGAAGGAACTTCAGGGGGAACTATACACGGATAAACTTACAACAACTTTATATTCGACCGATGCATCGGTATATCGGAAAATACCGGGTGCCGTGGCTTTTCCCAAAACAGTCGGGGACATACAACGGTTGGTGTCCTTTGCAAAAAAGAACAATTTGGGCCTAATTCCCAGAACAGCGGGTACTTCCCTGGCCGGGCAATGTGTGGGGGACGGCATTGTAGTAGACGTTTCCAAACATTTTACCAAAATCCTACATCTGGACATCGAAAAAAGACAGGTGCGCTTACAACCAGGCATCATCAGGGACGAATTGAACCAATATCTTGAGCCGCATGGACTTTACTTTGGTCCCAACACCTCCACTTCCAATCGTTGTATGATAGGGGGTATGGTAGGCAATAACTCATCCGGCACCACCTCCATCCAATATGGTGTTACCCGCGATAAGGTAGTCACCTTAAAAGCAATCCTTTCCGATGGGAGCGAAGCCGAGTTCTCCAGCATGGATGCGGAGGGGTTTCATAAAAAGCTGGAACTATCCGGTCTGGAGGGCGATATATATCGAGGTATTCATAAAGAACTGTCGAATAAAACCATCCAGGACAAAATCCGTAAGGAGTTTCCAAAGCCTTCCATCCATAGGAGAAATACAGGTTATGCAGTGGATGAGTTGCTCCACAGCGCCATTTTCGGAGGATTCGAAGAAAGCCTTAACCTTTGTAAACTGTTAAGTGGGAGCGAGGGCACCTTGGCATTTACCACGGAAATTACGCTTCGACTGGACCCGTTACCACCAAAACATGCCGCAATGGTGGTTACGCACTACGGTTCCCTTGAGAATTGCCTTAAGGATGTTGCCCCCCTCATGGCCTATGATCTGTATACTTGTGAAATGATGGACAAGGTGATACTGGATTGCACCAAAAACAACCGTGAGCAACTAAAAAATCGCTTTTTTGTAGTGGGTGATCCGGCGGCCCTTTTAATGCTGGAGGTGAAAGCGGATAGCCCTAAAAATTTGGAGCAGCGGTTGCAAGAGGTGTTACTAGCGATTCAAAAAACAGGCTTGAGCTATGCATCTCGAGTACTCCATGGGCCGGATATCCATAAGGCCTTGGAACTGCGAAAGGCCGGACTTGGCCTTTTGGGGAACATGGTAGGGGATCGCAAGGCCGTGGCCTGCATAGAGGATACCGCCGTAGCACTTGAGGATTTATCGGGTTTTATCGGTGAATTTACGCAGATCATGAAGGGCTACGGACAGGATGCGGTGTATTATGCCCATGCCGGGGCAGGGGAACTACATCTGCGCCCCATTTTAAATCTTAAAAAATCCGCCGATGTAAAACTGTTCCGTAAAATAACGACCGACGTGGCCCAATTGACCAAAAAGTACAGGGGCTCCTTTAGCGGGGAACACGGGGACGGAATTGTCCGTGCGGAATTTATACCGCTCATGATAGGCAAAAAAAACTATAAATTGCTGCGGCGTGTAAAAACCTATTTTGATCCCCATAATGTCTTTAATCCGGGAAAGATAGTGGAGGCCTACCCCATGGACCGCTCCTTACGCTATGAAATTGATCGGGAAGAGCCGGAGGTACCCACTATTTTGGACTTTTCCGATAGTCAGGGTATCCTAAAAGCTGCGGAAAAATGCAACGGAAGCGGGGACTGCAGAAAAACGGAGCATGCCAAGGGGGGTATGTGTCCCAGCTACCATGCCACCAAAAACGAAAAAGACACCACTCGCGGGAGGGCAAATGCGTTACGGGAGTTCTTGACCACGTCCGACAAAAAAAATAAGTTTAATCAAAAAGAGCTTAAAGAAGTCTTTGACCTATGCCTAAGTTGTAAGGCCTGCGCCAGTGAGTGCCCTAGCAATGTAGATGTAGCAACACTTAAGGCCGAATTCCTTTACCAATATCAAGAGGCCAATGGATACCCGCTTAGATCCAAACTTTTCGCCCATAATACGCGTCTGAACCGATTGGGCAGCAAAGTCGCAGGACTTACCAACGCGGTCTACTCTTCCTCCCTTTTAGGCGGAATCCTAAAAAAATTCACCGGGGTGGCGCAAGAAAGGGAACTGCCCAAAGTATCAAGTTTTGATTTTGATAAGTACCTTCAAAATTTTAAAAATCAATATAATACAGACAAGAAAAAAGTTGTCCTTTATATCGATGAATTTACGCGCTATTTGGACATCGACCTCGGCAAAGATGCCATAGAAACCTTGACCCGTCTTGGGTACAACGTACAACTTTTTTATGCGGAAAGTGGGCGTACCTATATCTCCAAAGGGTTTTTAAGGCAGGCTCAAAAGTTGGCCGTCAAGAACATAGCCACATTAAGGGCGTTGGTCAAAGCCGGTCTGCCTATTGTAGGCCTGGAGCCTTCAGCGGTGCTTACCTTTAGGGACGAGTACAAGCGATTACATCCAGATTCGAAAATTACGGAGGCCTTGGCCCTACAGAGCTTTTTGATCGAAGAGTTTTTGGCCAACGAAATTGATGAAGGGGCTATAGGCGCCGAGTATTTTACTGACAAGGCGAAGACGGTGAAAATTCACAATCATTGCCATCAAAAAGCGTTGAGCAACCAAAAGGTAACTTTTGATATACTTAATCTCCCGGAGAATTTTTCAGTGTCCATAATTTCTTCGGGCTGCTGCGGCATGGCAGGTTCTTTCGGGTACGAAAAAGAGCATTATGATATTAGCATGCAGGTAGGGGAATTAAAGTTGTTTCCAGCGATTCGAAAAAGCGATGCCCAATGCATCATTTCCGCCAATGGAACCAGTTGTAGACATCAGATCAAGGACGGCACGGGAAGGATTGCACAACATCCAATTACCATTCTAAAGAATGCCCTCATCTAAGGATTTCTCGTTTTTTGAAGTGGCTCCTTGCTCTTTTTTGGCCGTGATAGTAGCAATAAGCTCGTGCATATCCATTTCCTTAAGCTCTTCATCCGCAAAAAATGGGGAAAGTTTGTCCTGGTTGTATTTATACACCCGCCACCGCTTAAAAGAGTACTCCAAGGCGGTAAGGTTTTCTACCCAGTCCCCCGAGTTGAGATAGGTACATTTGCCTTTTTTGGTCTCATGAATCTCCTTTTTGGGATGATGTATATGGCCACAGACCACAAAATCGTAATTGTTCTCAATAGCGATATCTACCCCGGTCTTTTCAAAATCCTGTACGTACTTCACCGCCCCTTTTACCCCGTTTTTAATCCTTTTGGAAAGCGAGTAGCGTTCACGTCCCATTTTCTGTAATACCCAATTAATCATCCTATTGACCAGAATGAGCATATCGTAGCCATAGCCTCCTAGTTTGGCCAACCACTTCGCATTCTGGATAGAAACATCAAAAACGTCGCCATGAAAAAACCAGGCTTTTTTGCCATCCAAATTCAAGACCAGTTTATCACGGATATGAAGGTTGCCCATAGAAGTACCGCTGAACTTGCGCAACACTTCGTCATGGTTCCCTGTAATGTAGAAGACCTCTGTACCCTTGGAGGCCATCCCGATTACCTTACGCAACACCCTCATGTGCGCAGGCGGAAAATATCTTTTACTAAACTGCCAAATGTCTATGATATCCCCGTTAAGAATCAGCTTTTTAGGCTGTATACTATTTAAATAGGCAATAAGCTCATCAGCGTGGCATCCATAGGTTCCCAAATGAACATCGGAAACTACGGCCAGATCGATCTTTCGCTTTTTCATAATTGGTCGGGCATGGGCAACTAGGGATTTGCAATGTTTTTTAAACTATGGAAAACAATCCGTCATAGGCCACGGACAAACACAAATTTGATACAAAATAAACCTATGGGTATAAACTGGGGATGAATTTGGGATCAAGAATTCTTTGGCATACTGTTAAGTTTACATTATTCAATATGGATTTTCGTTAAGTTAGTGTTACGCCGTTGCCGTATTTTCGTATCTGTAATTTAAGATATACCTTTGCGATCGGCATGTTGGGCAACCTTGTCCTAGAGGTCTAAATCCTTATATTCTGGACAATCCCTTTGGGCGTACAATACCTCGATCCAGGAATTCAATACTAATGTTATATGGCAGGTAATACCTTTGGAAATATATTTAGGCTCACCACTTTTGGGGAATCCCATGGAAAGGCCATAGGCGGCGTATTGGATGGATGCCCGGCCGGTTTAAAACTGGACCTGGACAAAATACAACAGGAGTTGAACAGGCGAAGACCCGGACAGTCCGCCATTGTTACCCAACGTAAAGAACCGGATGCTGTAGAGTTCCTTTCCGGTCTGTTTGAAGGCAAGACCACGGGCACCCCGTTGGGTTTCGCCATTTATAACACCAATCAAAAATCCAGGGATTACTCCCATATCAAGGATTCTTATAGACCTTCACATGCCGATTATGTTTACGACCAAAAATATGGCTTTCGAGATTATAGGGGCGGGGGGCGCAGTTCTGCCCGGGAAACGGCCAGCAGGGTAGTGGCCGGTGCCATCGCCAAACAATTCCTAAAGGACATACGTATACATGCCTATGTATCCCAAGTGGGAAACTTAAAACTGGAAAAGGACCACACTCAGTTGGACTTGTCCTTAACGGAGTCCAACCCTGTGCGCTGTCCGGATCCCGATATGGCCCATAAGATGAAGTCCTTTATCAAGGAAATTCGTAAGCAGGGGGATACTATAGGAGGTGTCATCACCGGGGTGGCCCAAAATGTACCCATCGGTCTTGGAGAACCTGTATTTGATAAGCTACATGCCCAATTGGGCAAGGCCATGCTTTCTATCAATGCGGTGAAGGGGTTTGAATATGGAAGTGGATTTGCCGGGGTTTCCATGAAGGGTAGCGCCCATAATGATCCCTTTAATCCCGATGGTAGTACAAAATCCAACCACAGTGGAGGGGTACAAGGAGGAATTAGCAACGGCATGGACATCTACTTCAACGTGGCCTTTAAACCCGTAGCTACGGTTATCCAAGATTATGAGACCATAGATAAAAAGGGCAATAGGGTACAAGCCAAGGGAAAGGGCCGTCATGACCCCTGTGTGGTGCCCAGGGCAGTCCCTATAGTGGAGGCCATGACCGCGCTTGTATTGGCCGATCATGCACTGCTGAATCGCACCATCAAGATCTAAGCAGGAATTTCACGAGCTTTAGTGCATTGCGGACCATCCAACTCCCGAGAGGGCTAAACTCTATTGGACGGAATCATTATGGATTGAAAATCAGTAGGTCTCGATGCGCAATGGAATTGCTTTTTGTAGCTTTAAAAGTCGATGGCCTCTTACCATGGTATAATTAACCATTAACTGATGATTTTTTAGATGGAAAAGTTTATAGAAACAAAGTAGCCGCAATGAAATTATAGGGTTTTAACCTTTAACGGAATACAAAGAAAGAACCTTAAAGTCAAATTGCTATCTTACTAGCCTAAACCTAAAAATAGATGCGAAAACTTGAATTGCATTGGAGAATCCTAATTGGTATGCTCTTGGGATTGATCTTCGGTTTTGTTATGACCTATCCCAACTGGGGGCGCGAATTTGTGGCCGATTGGGTCAATCCTTTTGGGACAATTTTCGTGAAACTGCTAAAGCTTATTGCCATTCCGTTGATCTTGGCCTCTTTAATAAAGGGCATATCGGACCTTAAGGACATATCTAAATTCAAGAGAATAGGCTTACGCACCATTGGCATTTACATCTCCACTACGGTAGTCGCCATTACCATCGGTCTTCTTTTGGTAAACGTACTGCGCCCTGGCAGTGGTATTTCCGAGCAAACGGTAGCAACGCTTTCGGAAACCTATGCCAGCGATAAAGCCGTGACCTCAAAACTGGACCAGGCCCTAAAGCAAAAGGAAAGTGGACCCTTACAGTTTCTGGAAGACATGGTGCCGGATAATGCCATCCATGCCATGAGCAATAACGCTTTGATGCTTCAGGTTATCTTTTTTACGATATTCCTAGGGATTTCGATGTTGCTTATCGGAGAGGAAAGGGCCAGACCCTTAAAGGATTTTTTTGATGCCCTCAATGATGTAGTCTTAAAAATGGTGGACCTGATCATGTTGGTCGCCCCTTATGCCGTATTTGCCCTCTTGGCCAATGTGGTGGCATCTTCCGGAGATCCTGATTTATTAGTGGCCTTGCTGAAATATGCGGGTGTGGTGGTGCTCGGTTTATTTTTAATGATCATCTTTTATACTCTTGTGGTATCCTCGTACACAAAGAAGAATCCCTTTTGGTTTTTAAAGGAAATCAGTCCGGCGCAATTATTGGCCTTTTCCACAAGCTCCAGTGCCGCCACCTTGCCCGTAACCATGGAGCGGGTAGAGGAGCATATTGGGGTGGATAAGGAAGTCTCCAGTTTTGTGCTTCCTGTAGGAGCCACCATTAATATGGACGGGACAAGTTTATACCAAGGAATAGCGGCCGTTTTTGCCATGCAGGTATTATGGCCGGAAGGCTTGCTGTTCAGTAACCAGATTATTATTATATTAACGGCACTTTTGGCATCGATAGGTTCCGCCGCCGTTCCTGGTGCGGGCATGGTCATGTTGGTTATTGTTCTGGAATCTATTGGTTTCCCCCCGGATTTATATCCCATAGCCCTAGCACTGATTTTTGCCGTAGACAGACCTCTGGATATGTGCAGGACCGTTGTAAATGTTACAGGGGACGCCACGGTATCCATGATGGTGGCCAAATCCGTTGGAAAATTGGGTGACCCGAAGGTAAAGCATTGGGACGACCATTTAGAGGAGGTGACCTAAGAACTTGAACGGTGTCGAATTTATTTGATGATTTTGATGAACGAGAATGAAAACCCGGTAACCCAACAAAAAATGAACATCTGTTTTTTAATGTATCCCTGGGAGGATATAGATCCCGAGAACGACACCAGCTTGGCCCTGATCCATGAATGTGTCAAACGAAAACATGGGGTGGCCATCTGTACCCCGGCCAACCTCACGATCCGGAACAGCGTAACCAATGCCTTTTGTACGGTCATCAATCGCATGGAAAAGGTTTCGAGCAGTCTAAAATCTTTTTATAAACAGGCGGTAATCCGAGAGGAAATGCTGCCCTTGGCCGGTTTTGATGTCATTTTTATGCGGGCCAATCCCCCTTTGGACCCTATTATGCTCAACTTTTTGGATTCTGTAAAGGACGATGTCTTTATCATGAATTCCCTTCAAGGGCTTCGCGAAGCGAATAATAAATTATACACCGCGGCTTTTGGGGATTCCCACAGCAACATTATCCCTACCACGCATGTTTCCAAAAACAAGAATTATTTATTGCGACAGATAAAGGAATCCGAGTCTGAAAAAATGATATTAAAACCCTTGAACGGTTTTGGTGGATCCGGGGTAATCCTTATCGAAAAATCGGCCATGAGCAATATCAAGTCATTGCTTGATTTTTACGTAACCAACTCAGATGGAACGTCCAACTATGTGATACTTCAAGAATACATTGAAGGTGCTGATCAGGGAGATGTACGTATCCTTATGTTGAACGGAGAGCCCATAGGGGCCATGAGGCGTGTGCCCGGATCGGATGACCATAGATCTAATGTTTCCGCCGGTGGATCCATCGCAAAGCATTCGATGAGCAAGGTAGAAAAGGCCCTCTGCAAGCAGATAGGCCCCAAGTTGGTCAAGGACGGGCTTTTCTTTGTTGGAATCGATGTGATAGGTGGTAAGCTGGTCGAAGTGAATGTAATGTCTCCCGGAGGCATCACCTATATGAACAAAGTATACAAGACCAAGATACAGGCCAAGGTCATCGATTTTGTGGAAAGTAAGGTCATGGACAAGCTCAAAGCTTTTGACCGAAGGTTCCGTTTGCGCAACGAAGTACAAAATGCATAAGCTCTCCGTTGAAGAAATCTTGCAAAGGATTGCCAGGGAAATTCCTTTTGAAGCCGTTGCGGAGGATTATTCCTTTACCCTAAAGATAGCATCGTACCAACCCTATGTTTGCGGGGCGGTACACGACGGACACCAGTTTCGAAAATCACTTTGGGAAAACTGCCTCCATACCGAGTATGAACGCTGGTACGAAGAAGATCCCTGTACCCAAGAAATGGTACAATCGCATCCCATAGTCATCACCGGATGCGACAGCCGTTTTGAGTACGATCTTAATCGTCCTCCGGATACCGCCATTTATGAGGATGCCTGGGGGAAAAAGCTATGGAAAAACCCTTTACCCGACACCGAACGTGGGATAAGCCTTTCCAAACACCGAAACTTCTATAAGGTAGTGCATACCCTAATATCAAAACTTGAGGCCCTTCATGGCAAGGTATTGGTTTTTGATATGCACAGCTATAACTGGAAACGGTGGAACAGGCCCGTGCCCACTTGGAACCTTGGGACCAAAAACATCGATACCCATAGATTTGGAACCTTGGTCAATGCCTGGAGCCAAAAATTGGGCACTATGGGCCTTCCCAATGGCATTGCGCCCACCTCCAAAATCAATGATACCTTTCAGGGGAACGGCTATTTTCTAAAGTACATTACTCAAAATTTTGACAACACCCTGGTGTTTGCCACAGAAATTGCAAAAGTATATTGTGATGAACTTTCGGGGACAATTTATCCCGAAGTGGTGCGTTCCGTAGAAACACAACTGGCAGAATTGATACCTTTGCAAGTCAACGAATTCCTAGAAAGCAACACATGATAGGTGAAGCCCGGCAAACGGAACTCCAACAACAGTACAGCGAACTTTTGGATATAGACGGCAATCTGGATCGGTTGATCAAGAAGATAGAGTTATTAAACTACGTAAACCCATTGAATATTGAAAAGGCAAAACACCGGTTCTTTGCCTCCAAGTTTACGGAGGAGCCCCAGTTTCGGTATCCAAAACTAAAGTTTGACCCGTATAAACTTCATCGCCTTCTTTTTTCGCAAAGGCTGGAGCGCATTGCCGATGACGAGGTGAAACGCATGTACCAGGACATTATCTATTTCTATTCCAATATGGTGCAGTGCATAGAGACCATAGGACTGGGAAAGGAATTCCATTATAATTCATTGCGCGTGTATGGTTCACCCACGGAGAAGGATGTACAGAATGCGCGCTTTATCCTTCACTTTAAGGACGAGCCCGTTACCCGTGACATGGAAAAAATCCACACCCCCCAGGAGGCAAAAGCCTATTTTCAGGACTTTGCCCAACGTTATGATTTTCCATTGAACATTAGATTTTCCACGCACATTGCCGCAGATGCCATGGTAAGCAATAGCACGCAGTCCCTGGTCATCAAAAAAAACGCCACCTTTAGTAAAAACCAGTTGTTGACCTTGGCCAACCATGAAATTGGGGTGCATTTGGTAACCACCTACAATGGTTTATTGCAGCCCTTAAAAGTATTCTCCAATGGGTTCCCCAAGAATGTGGAGACCCAGGAAGGCCTGTCCGTTTTTAGCGAATATATGTGCGGGGCGTTGACCTTGACCCGATTAAAGGAGTTGGCTTACCGAGTTTTGGCATCGGACAGTCTGATCAAGGGGTATCGCTTTTCGGACACCTTTGATCTTATACATAACCAATACAAACTTAACAAGAACGATGCTTTCTCCATTACGCTTAGGGCGCATAGGGGAGGAGGGTTTACCAAAGACCGGCTGTATCTCAGTGGACTTAAAAAGATATACGATCGTCATCTTCAGGAAAAACCTATGGATATTTTGTTGACCGGAAAAGTATCCCTGGATTATGAAGGGGTTATTGGCAAATTGATCAAAAAAGGGCTTGCCAGGAAAATTTTCCATACCAATCAGGCCTATGAACGGAAGTTGAACACAAACAGGACGTTGGATTTTATCCTAAAAAACCTAAAATAGGCCGGCAGTTCACCCTCCGAAAAGGCTTAAGGTTTCCAAAAGCAACTAAAAAATGGCCTTTTTCAAAAGAATTTTAAGGTTTCTGGCCATACTGTTCGTTATCCTATGCCTAATGTTATATTTCCTTCAAGAAAAGTTGATTTTTTATAGTAGCCAATTACCTCATGACTATCAGTATGAGTTTATCGCACCTTTTGAGGAGCTTTTTCTTAGCGCTAGCGACGGGGCACTGTTGAACGGGCTCCATTTTAAACAGGAAAATCCGAAAGGAATCATTCTGTATTCCCATGGCAATGCGGGCCAATTGGATGCTTGGGGTGCTTGGGCAGAAGAATTGTCCAATAGATATCATTATGATGTGCTTATCTGGGACTATAGGGGGTACGGAAAAAGCAAGGGGAAAAGAAGGCAAGATCTAATGCTGAACGATGGCCTTTTGTTTTACACCTATTGTTTGGAACATTTTAAGGAAGATCAAATACTCCTTTTCGGTCGTTCCCTGGGCACCTTTTTTACCACGCATATGGCCCAGGACCGCCATCCCAAAAAAATAATCCTGGAATCCGGGCCCACTAGTCTCTTGGACATGGCTAAAAAAGTATATCCCATTCTTCCAGCCAACCTTTTGCTAAAGTTTCGTTTTGAAAATTTGTCGAACCTTTCACAACTACAAATTCCTATTTCCATTATCCATGGGACAAGGGATCAACTGGTTCCCTTTGATCATGCGCAATCCCTATTTGAAACAGCTAAAAGTTCCGAAAAGAAAATCTATCCCATTGTTAATGCCGGCCATAATGACCTAGTGGAACATTCCGCCTATTTTAAGGCTTTGGACGAAATCCTGGAATAGAATCTGCCAAAATCACGTTCATATGGATATCCTCCTATACTTAGGATACTTTACTTTATAGGAAAACTCTTTTTCTGCTCTGGCTTTTTGGCCTAAGTAGAGTTCCCAGGTCAAGATGCCTTTGTTCATGTTGTACTGGGCATCAAAGGTTTTTATATCCTCCACCTTAATTTCCTTTTGTTGTGAAACGGGAATTCTATCCATTACGGAAATGCGCACCTTCTCTGTTTTGTTGTTCTTGATTTCTAGGGTATAGGATCTTTCCAAGATCCGGTTTCCTCCAACAAACGATTTCCCTTTGAAATTCCTTTGTGCCTTTCGTGCTACCGAAATATTGGGCTCAACCCCCAATGAAACCACCATTTCCTTTTTGGTCGTATAAGGGTCAAGCGTGCTCTTACCGGCATAACTTCCCGCAAAATAGAGATTTGCCTCCCCGGGAAGTAGATTGTGTTGTTCCCAATCTTTAAAAGTCGCGGTCAAAAAAACATTTTCATTCACCACGGGAGCCGCCAGATAGGTGTATTCGGCCTCCAACTCAAAGGAATGGATGGTAATAGTCGTCAAATCCCCATCCGATACAATTGACTGCGCTTTCCTAATTTGAAATTTGGTCGTGGTAATCTCTTCCCGGACCACACTTTCACGGGTGGTAATTACGATTACCCCATGGGATGCCCGGGTACCATATAGTGCCAAGGCAGTATGGTTCGAAAGGACTTCTACGGATTTGATTTCGCTTTGATCCAGGTCCCCGGCCTCATGGTCCATAACAGGAACGCCGTCAATAATATATAAAGGGGGTTTTATATTTTTTAAGCTTCCCTGACCACGAATAGAAATCCCAGGCGTAGTGCCGGATAATTGCTCTATAGGAACCGAGGAGACGGCAGAGCTCAATTGAGCCTCTTGCCTACGGCCTCCATAGCCCGTTGCCACCACTTCTTCCAATGCTTCGGCATCCTCATCCATACGGATGTTCATTATGGAAGAGTATATCGGTTGTTGCAGGTTTTTAAAACCCAGATAGGAAAATACCAACTCTTGCCCATCCCTTACTTCAAGACTGTAATACCCGTCAAAGTCGGTTTGGGTTCCCTGAGAAGTCCCCTTTACAACAACGGAACACCCGGGCAGCGGTTGGCCGGAAGCATCTGTAACGGTACCCGCTACCTTTTTCACGGCGGGGTTATACACATACTTGGATTTTACCGTTTGTCCAGGGGAGCGATAGCCCGAAGAAACAAAATTTAGGTAATGGGTCACAAGGTTTGGTTTCACCTCGGAGAGGTTAGGGTTTCCGGTGGAAAGGGTAACCGTCACATCTTCCCAATCAATTCCGGTTTTTTGGTACACATGGGCCTTGTAGGTCATGGATAAAGGGGCATTCAATTTTTCCGACTTGATATCATATCCGGGAATCCATCCTGCATCCTTAACCAGATAGGTAATAGAAAGATTTAGGGTAGTTGCCTTAGGAACTTGTAGCTTTAGGCGTATCTGTCCCAATTGTTTTTCTGGCATTTGGTCGAGTTCGGCCAGTTGTAGGCGAAGTTGTCTTTTATCCGCATTAAGCAAGTTGATTTTTGAATTGATCATAAAGATTTCATTCCGTATTTCAGTAATTCTAGTTCGATAATAGGCGCCCACTTCCTTTATCCTGTCCAAATCCAAGGCCTGGTCTTCCGAACCGATCGAGCGATTGGAGGTGATGACCTTTTCCTCTTCTTCCAGTCCCAGGATCGTATTCCTTAAGGCGGCCATTTTATCTTCAAGTTCCTGAATCTCATCTTGCCATTTTAAAACTTTAGGACTCGTCTGAGATTCCCTTAAATGGTCAATGTCATAAGCCATGGATAGGATAGAGGCCCACTTAAGACCGGAAATCTGAATGCTTTTCTCATCGATTCTTGGGGACAACCCGGTCAATATCATTTCAGTGGTACCTTGCTCCAACACGCAGTAAGCAGATCGGGAGATTTCGGCCCCGCTAAGGTAAACGGTGACCTTTTCTATTTTTGAAGGAATACCACCATCTTTAGAAAAGAGGAAACTTGGGAAAAGAACGACAAACAAAATCAGGCTTTTCATCTGTTTAAAATTTTATAATATGTTGAAAGTGAAGTTATTCCAAAATTTAGCACAGATGGAACCGCTCCGCTTTCGCACAAACTTGTTTTAATCATGTTCGGTAGGGTGTGCTTAAAAAAGTTTATGCTCATTTCATAATTGTTGTTGTTTTTGGGTTAGTACAAACCTAGGTACAACAATTACTTTTGAAAAGCGGTACTGCGCCAATGGGTATTTTCAATGAGTAAAACCCAAATTTGGGCTAAGCATCCAAAAACTTCGCCCTTAACTCGGGAGTGGGAATCATGCACTGATCCTTTTTACCATACCAGCGATACCTGTTTTTAGCTACAATATCGTATACGAAATTCCGCAAGGGTCTGGGAATAACATAGAGAATACGGGAAAGTGTACGATATCCCCTTAAGTGCCTGCCAATCTCTAACGCCGCATCGGATTTAGTATAATAGGCCACCCCCAGATCTATCAGAATTATGGAATCTACCTGGGAGGTATCTATTTTGCGCTCCGCGGTCAGCTGTTTCCCCATATCACTTTGCAAGGCTGCAAATCGGAACAGATCCTTTTGGTCTCCTTTGATAATACGTTGTACCGTACTGTTACAAAGGTTGCAGACCCCGTCAAAAAGGACTATTTTTTTTTTGTTTTCCACAGGGCAAAGATACAATGTGCGGCCCTGAAACCCAAAGTTGTGCCACTACCGGTTAGTACCTCGCGCGGTTCGTTCCTTTGGAATGGATAATCATCAATATTTAACACAAAGCAAAGGAACAGTTGCACTGAATTGGTTAGATTTAGCGTTCTAATAGATTCCTTCGATACGCCTATTTTATGGTTTTTTTAAGACTACGCCTGCTGCTTCCCATATGTTGTCTTCTTGTAATTTCTTGTGAGCTTGCCCCAGGTAAAAAAGGGGACAAACAATCCCTTTTCCAATGGCATGGCCCCGAGGCAACCGGCATCCATTTTTCCAATACGCTATACCCAAGTTCCGAGTTAAATGTCGTCACCTTTGAATATTTTTATAACGGGGCCGGGGTAGCTGTGGGGGACATCAACAATGACGGACTACAGGACATCTATTTTTCAGGAAATATGGTTCCCGGAAAGTTGTATTTGAATTTAGGTGGATTTAAATTCAGGGATATTACGGAACAGTCCGGTATAAATACCCAAGGAAAATGGGGAACGGGTGTGGTCATGGTAGATATTAATGCGGATGGTCTATTGGATCTTTACCTTTGCTTTTCAGGGCCGTACGGGCCACAACTTCGCCAAAACCTATTGTACATAAACAATGGGGACATGACCTTCTCCGAAAAATCGGCGGTGTATGGGTTGGATGATGAGTCCCATACTACCCAAGCCGCCTTTTTGGACTATGATAGGGACGGGGACCTGGATGTATATTTGCTGAACAACATTACGGACCGGACCGGGCCTAACATCATTAGGCCCAAACGCAACAAGGGGCAAATGATCAATACGGATAAGCTCTACCGTAATGATGGAGACTTTTTTACCGATGTATCGGTACAAGCTGGCATTCTTAAGGAAGGCTATGGCCTGGGGGTGGCCATAGGGGATATGGACAAAGATGGTTATCCGGATATCTATGTTTCCAATGACTATCTTTCCAATGACCTACTGTACCATAACAATGGTAATGGAACGTTTACGGATAGGGCCGAAGAGCTTATGAGACATACCAGCTATTCCTCCATGGGCTGCGATATGGCCGATTGTAACAATGATGGGCTTTTGGATATTGTGGCGTTGGACATGTTGCCCCCAGATCAAAAGCGTAGAATGGAAATGATAGGTTCAATAAACCACAAAAGATTTCGATCGGAACTGGATAATGGTTATACCCCCCAGTTTATGCGAAATACATTACAGCTACATCAGGGAAAGCATTTGGAAAAACAGCTTCCCTTTTCCGAAATAGGGCAATATGCAGGCATTGAAAGTACCGATTGGAGTTGGAGTCCCATTCTCGCGGACGTGGACAATGATGGGTTAAAGGATCTTTTGATCACCAATGGTTATCCCAAGGATATTACCAATTTGGATTTTGCCTCGTACAAGGCCAATAAGGTTATAAATGGTTCCTTTAACCAGACCGTCCTAAAGGATCTGGTTCTGGAGATGGAGAATACTACAGGAGCATATTTGCCTAATTTTGGCTATAGGAACAAGGGCGATCTCACTTTTGATGATCTTTCCGGGGCATGGGGTTTTGTACAAAATAGTTTTTCCCATGGGGCCGCGGTAGCCGATTTGGACAATGATGGCGACCTGGATTATATTACCAACAACTCCTATGATCCGGTATTTATCTATGAAAACACCTTACCGAAAAATAGAACGGATAACTACTTGCGTCTGGACCTAAAGGGAGAACCCAAAAATTCGGAAGGGTGGGGCACCAAGATATGGGTCTATCAGGACACCTTGGTCCAATTTCTAGAGCATTACCCGATCCGGGGCTATCAATCTACCATGGAACCTTATGCTCATTTTGGCCTTGGCGGTAAACCCGTTGATTCCCTGGTAGTACTGTGGCCCGATCAAAGAAGGCAGACCCTACGCTCTCCGAAAACAGATCAGGTAATGGCTTTGAACTATCAGCATGCCTTAGTCGGTCATGAGCCTAAAAAAGTACCCAGTCCTTGTGTGTTTAAGGAAGTGACCTTGGTAGATCATAGGCATATAGAAACCTACTATTCGGATTTTGAACAAATGCCCACTCTATTGCACGGCTATTCCCGGGAAGGTCCGGCTATTTGTGTAGGAGATGTTAATCAAGAT
>JBCBSN010000043.1:0-22171 GCA_039819225.1 Bacteroidota bacterium
CGACCCAACCTTACCATTATATCCAAAGATTATAGTTATATAAAAACATATAGGGACACTACCCTTGGCAAAGTTGAATTTCTGGAGCTTTACGATAGGAAAATCGATACATTGGAAATGAAAAACAAAGCGTATTTGGATCAATATGCACCCATAGTGGAAGAAATGGATTCGCGGATACAAGGCTTTAAAAAGGAATACCCTTAAAGGTGGGGATTAGGTTTTCAATCTTGAATTGAACAAGAAAATCTCCAAGCAATAAGAAGAAAAGCCACGTAACGGCATCATTTGTTCAGGAATAGAATCATTACATACCCGTAAGACTTCAGGTATATTTACACCTTGGATTGGATTTTGCCAGGCCCAAAAAAGGATTTATGGTGAAAGGTTCCAAGGAATTTTTCCGATAGCAACGGAAGGTAAAAAGTACAAGCTTCACTAATTTTAATGCAATCTCATATTTCAAACAATATCGAAACGAAAATTTGTTATATTCGCAATAACTCAAGGTAGAAATCAAACAATTCCTAAAATCGTTTTGCGATGCTACCTCTTCAATAGCATTGCTCTTCGGTCTTGACGAGATGGAACTAGACAAAGAAAGGGAATCGCATCTATGGGTCGCATTGAGGCGGGGTGATCTGGATGCGCTGAACGAGCTTTACAGCACCTATGTAGATTTGCTTTACGACTTCGGCAGCAAACTAACCAAGGATTCCGGTTTGGTAAAGGATTGCATACACGATTTGTTCCTAGACCTTTACAAGTATAGAAAAAACCTTTCCAAAAATGTCAATGTCAAGTTTTACCTTCTAAAGTCCCTAAAAAGAAAGATAACCAAGGGCAATAAGCGGGAAATCGTGCTCCGCACCTTGGAAGAGGGTGATACCATCCCGATTTTTAAAGGTGGTGAGGATTCTATTGAAGCGAAGATTATACAGGGCGAGTATGATGAAGAGCGCAGTTTTAGCCTTGCCAAAAGCGTAAAGGGGTTAACACGGCATCAACAAGAAGCCATTACTATGCGTTTTACGGAGAACCGATCCTATGAGGAAATCGCCGTTACTATGAACGTTTCCATAGCCACGGCAAGAACCACGATTTACCGCGCCATAAAAACATTAAGACATTCGATATCCTATTAATTTGGAATCCTTTATTACGCTCCACTAAAAAAAAGGCAAATCTTTTGTCTATATTTTAAAACCTTTCTGCTTTTATAAATAAGGGCGGGAATACTTCTTGCCGATTTTAATACCATATTTTAACGTGAATAATGGATAAGCGGAATAATCGAATTTTTCTGTTCCCGGCCCGCCAAAGGCGGACGGAAAAATTCTTCAAATCTTTAAGATTAGTAGAAAATCTTTTCCCTTCAGGGTTAGGGAAAGAAGATTTTCGACCTTCAAATGCTTATCCATTATTCACGTTATTTTAGATTACTTCATAAATCCACGATAGATACAAAAAACGGCCATTTGGATCCAAAAGAAAAGAAGGAACTGAACCAGCGTATAATGGATTCCGTTCACAGGCATAGACGTAAAAGGAGAATCGTAAAACTTTCCGTTGCCGCCAGCGTTTTGGCATTGTTGGCCTTAGGTTCATCGGTCTGGTATTTTCAAAACGGATTTGGTGCTTCCCAGCTCTCCATAAAGGATTACGCTACCTCGGGGAACTCCAATATCAACTCCGGAACGGAAGTAAAACTGGTTTTGGCGAATGAACGGGAGGTTCGTATCGAGTCGGATAATTCGCAAATCACGTATTCGGATGAGGGCAAAACCGTAAAGATCGACAATCAGGAAAACCTAAACCAAGCCCCAGAGGAGGATTCGGAAGTGGTTTACAATACCATGGTTGTGCCGTACGGTAAAAAATCGCGCATAAGCCTTGCGGATGGTAGTGTGGTTTGGTTAAACTCCGGAACAAGATTGACCTATCCTATAGCATTTACAGGGAAAAGGAGGGAGGTGTACCTGGAAGGTGAGGCCATTTTTGAAGTGGCACATAACAAGGCACATCCCTTTTACGTGTACACCGAAGATTACGAAGTTAAGGTATTGGGCACCGTTTTTAACGTGAGCAGTTATCCCGATGATGCCCATACCAGCACCGCGCTTGAAAGTGGCAAGGTAGAAATTAGCTTTCCGGAAAAAATGGGCACGGGCGGTGGACCCACTACAATTTCGCCAGGCACTATGGCAACGTTCCACAAGACCCGTAGAAATATGGAAATCAAAAAGGTAGATGTGAAGCACTATATGTCGTGGCGCGAGGGTGTCTTCATTTTTGAAAACGATGCGCTACGTTCCATCCTAAAAAAAGTTTCCAGACATTATAGGGTAAACATAAGCATAGCCGACGAAAATCTGGCAGAGCAAACCTTCTCGGGAACCTTGGACATAAGCAAGAGCCTGGAAGACGTGCTGGGGATTATCAAGGAAACCTCCGATTTTGACTATCAGAATTTAGACGACCAAATTAAAATCAACCAAAACAACTGATGCCTATGGTATAAATAATCGAGTAAAAAAGCCGAAGGATGTTGGCCCATCCTTCGGCAATATCAACATTACCTCTACAAGTAACATTAACGAAAATTCAAAATTATGAATAAAAAGGTTAATTCCGGCCCCTTAGCGCTCTTTAAAGGGATAAACCAATTACTGTTGTTAGGCATGAGAATGATCACCATACTTCTGTGTATAGGCTTAACGACCATGTATGCCAGCAATACCAAAGCACAGACCCGAATCGATGTTTCATTGAAAAATGGGACGTTCAAGGAACTATTCGAGGAAATTGAGCAGAAAAGCGAGTTCATCATCTTTTACAAGGACGATGCCCTGAGAAATGCAAAAGAGATTACCCTGAGGGCAAGACAGAAGACAGTCACGGAAATTCTGGACAGAGCCTTTAAGAGAACAGGTCTCTCCTATAAAATACTGGACAGACAGATAGTTGTAAAACGGAAGGAGGTGCCACCGGCCAAAATTGGGGCCGTTGAGACCGGAATGGAACAACAGTTTCAAGTTTCGGGAGGCGTAACCGATGCCAACGGCTCCCCTTTACCCGGAGCCAGCATAGTGGAAAAAGGTACTACCAACGGTACCCAAACGGATTTTGATGGGAATTTTACCATAGAGCTTCAAGATCAGAATGCGGTATTGGTTATTTCCTATATCGGCTTTGCCACCCGGGAAATTTCGGTCAATGGTCAAAGCGCTCTTTCCATAATACTCGAGGAGAGTTCGGAAGGGCTGGAGGAAGTCGTGGTTGTGGGCTACGGCACGGTAAAAAGGAGTGATGTTACCGGGGCGGTATCTACGGTGGCGTCCGAAGACCTTACGGCTTTGCCTGTACAGGATGTACAGCAGGCATTACGGGGAAGGGCCGCCGGGGTACGGGTAACCCAAAATTCCGGTCAACCCGGTTCTGCTGTGCAAATACAGATTCGGGGCGGCAATTCCTATTTGGGGGACAATAATCCGCTATACGTGGTGGATGGTTTTCCGGTTACCGGTGGAATCGACTTTCTGAACCCTTCGGATATCAAGACCATCGATATCCTTAAAGATGCCTCCGCAACGGCCATTTACGGATCCCGGGGCGCCAACGGGGTGGTGATGATTACGACCAAGGGCGGACGAAAAGGGGAGCAGGGCCGCATAGAGTTCGATAGCTATTATGGGGTACAGCAGGTTATCAATACCTATGACCTTATGAATAGCAGACAATTTGCAGAGATCGCCAATATTCAGGCAGAGACCGAAGGTGCGCCCATGCCTTTTGACCTGAATAATCTACCTGACATAGAAACCGATTGGCAGGATCTTATTTTTCGGAGTGCAGGAATTCAAAGCCATACCTTGACCCTCTCAGGAGGAAGCGAAAAAACTTCCTATTCCGCATCGGCCAACTATTTTGAACAGCAAGGGGTTATCATTAATTCCGGGCTGAAACGGGGATCCGTTCGCCTGGCGTTGGATTCCCAGGTAAACGATTGGACTAGGCTTACGGGCAGTGCAGTGATAACACGCTTAGATAATGATGATGCGGATGTAAACAATGGGTTTGGTACCGGAAACAATATTTTGACCGCTGCCATGGCGGCACCACCTTTGGTAGCACCTTTTGACGAGGAGGGGAATTTTAGCGATGTAGGGGTGTTCCCCTTTAGTCCACCGGCCATAAACAATCCTTTGGCTTGGGCACAAAGACTCCTTAATATACAAACTACAAAGGCCTTGGCCAATATGGCCGTGGAGTTTCAATTGGCCACCAATTTGAAATTTAAGGTCATTGGGGGGTTGGAGCACGAGTTTATTGAGCGAAACTTTTATTCGCCTTCTCTTTTGGAAAACGTATCGCCTACAGGAAGTGCGGATACACAATTGCGTAGGAGGACATCCTTCCTAAATGAAAACATCCTATCCTATGACAAACAGATAGGGGAAGACGATAACCTATCCGCCGTGGCCGGGTTTACCCTACAGACCTTTCAGGACAGATTCAATCGTTCCCGGGCCACCGATTTTCCTACCGATGTGCTACAGAACAATAATCTGGGCAGCGGGGCTACTACATTGCCCAATGTATCGGAAGTCGAGGAATGGACGCTCCTCTCATGGTTGGGACGGGTTAACTATAATCTGGATGATAAGTATTTGTTTACGGCCAGTATCCGGGCGGACGGTTCTTCGCGGTTTGGTGAGAACAACAGATGGGGGGTGTTCTCTTCCGGTGCCTTTGCTTGGAGAATTAGTAATGAGAATTTCCTTAAGGAATCCAGGACAATATCCGATATGAAACTGCGATTGGGCTATGGGGAAACCGGTAGTACGGCGATTGATCCATTCCAGTCGCTAAACAGACTGGATCAGACCCGGGGTACCTTTGGCAATACGGATGTCATCGGGTTTGCCCCCGATCAAGCTCCTAATCCGGATTTAAAATGGGAGACCACGGCCCAACTGGGCGTAGGTTTGGATATGGCCTTTTTAAATGACAAATACCGCTTTACGGTGGATTACTACGACAAACGAACCAAAGATCTTTTGGCCAGGATTCCCTTGCCTGGATCGGTTGGTTTTAACCAACTTACCACCAATCTTGGAGAAATCAGGAACTATGGTATGGAATTCAGTGCCGGAGCCACCTTGGCAGAAGGCGATTTTGGATGGGATATGGCCGGGCAATTGTCTTTTAACCTCAATGAGGTAATCACCATTGGGGAGGATATCCTAGGGGACGGTTTGGGAATACCCTTTGATGCACCGGTGAACATTGCCCGGGAAGGGGAACCTTTGGGCATGTTCTTTGGATTTAGGGAAGATGGCTATGACGATCAAGGGGTAATACAATTTGTGGATTTGAACGGCGACGGGGAAATTTCCAATGAAGATCAGGAAATTATAGGGAATCCCTATCCGGATTTTGTATATGGCCTAAACAACACCTTCACCTATAAGGATTTTCAGTTGAACATCTTTATAGAGGGTTCCCAGGGGAACGATCTGTTCTGGGCCACCGGGGGCGGGATTACCAATTCCTTTAGCCAGGGGAGCAACCAATTGGTAGATCTGTACAATGATTTTTGGACACCCCAAAATACGGATGCCGCCTACCCTAGGCCAACGGAAAACCGATCACAGTTTAGGGTTTCGGAGCGATTTGTAGAAGATGGCTCCTTCTTGCGTTTACGGAATATTAAGCTGGCCTATAACCTGCCTGTTGAGAAAATGGACATTGGTATAAGGTCGCTTCAAATGTATGTGAGCGGACAGAATTTGTTGACCCTAACGGACTATCCCGGATTGGATCCCGACGTAAGTACGCGACAGGAAACGGGCAATCTACGCATTGGTATAGATCAGACCGGGTATCCCTCCGCGAAGATTTTTACGCTGGGCCTTAATCTCCAACTATAGTGTGTCATGGGAAAACTATTTAAATCGATAAAAATGAAGAAGTTAATAGCATTATATATCATTTTTGCAGGCCTGTCCTTAATACAATGCGATGAGGCCCTAACGGAAGATCCACCAAGCTTTTTGGTGAATGAAAATTTTTATAACAGCGAAGCCGATGCCCTTACGGCATTGATCGCCGTATATAGTGTTTTTGATAGGAATGAGGGTTTTCCGGTCATATGGTTTATGTCACTCCTGGAAAACCGGGCGGAGTATTCCAATGGGCGGGGAAGCCAAATCCCCATAAGCACCTATGATGTGCCCTTGGACAATAGTAATCAAAGCCGAGCTTTTAACACCTATAATGATATGTATGTGGGTATCAACCGGGCCAACGCCGTTTTGGGCAATATCCCCGGTATTGATATGGATGAGGGATTAAAGGCACAATACCTGGCCGAGGCCACGGTTTTGAGGGCCTTTTTCTACAGCAACCTGGTCAAGTATTGGGGAGGGGTTCCTTTACGGGATACGGAATTTACCAATTTGGATCAAATTCCCCAACCTAGAGCTTCGGTAGCCGAGACTTGGGAGTTTATCATTAATGATGTTGTGAGGGCCCTTCCCGATCTGGCCCCTTCCTTTCCCGATGGCCAAAGTGGCAGGGTCACTTCCTGGGCGGCAAGAATGCTTTTGGCCGATGCTTATTTGAATACGGAAAATTGGGCAGCGGCCCGGGATTTGGCCGATGATGTGATTACCAATGGGCCCTTTTCCCTCATAGAAGTACAAGAGGCCGATGATTTTCTACAGATATTTGGCCCCGATGTCATTACGCATCCGGAGAACATATGGTCTGCCCATTATAGTGCTACCAATGGCCACCAAGTACCTACCTTTATCCATGATGCCAATCTGGGATATTCCGTAGGCGGGTTCCGGGCCTGGTTACCGGTAGAAAACTCTATTGTAGGCAATTGGGATACCAATGATTTGCGCCAGGAATTCAACATTTATACCTTTAGGATCATAGAGGGGGATACCGTTTTTGTAAATCCGCAGACCCCTGTACTGTTCAGAAAATATCGGGATCCAGAAGCCACGGACAACAGCAACGCGCGTAATAACATTCCGTTATTTAGATTAGCGGAGGCCTATCTTATCTATGCCGAGGCGGCCAGCGAGGCCAGCGGTGGGCCCGATGCGTTGGCCCTAGAACGGTTGAACATAATCCGCAGACGGGGCTATGGTTTTGATCTGAACAGTCCCTCTCCCGAGGATTATCCCATAGGATTGTCGGCTGCCCAGTTTAAGGATCGGGTATTGGACGAAAGGGCCTATGAGTTTGTCTTGGAGATGAAACGATGGAACGACCTGTTGCGTACAGGTAGGGCCCAAGAGGTTGTGGAAGCCACCGGAAAGGCCTGGAGCGATGTAAGTCTGCTCTTCCCTTTGCCCATAGATGAGATAAACAACAATCCCGCGCTGAGTCCCAGTGACCAGAACCCGGGCTATTAAGGAATAATACTAGGTTTGAGTTAGTTTGCATTCCAGAAAGGGCAGGTTATGTGTTACCTGCCCTTTTCAAATGAATTTCTAAAGCATGTATGAACAAATGGAAATAAAAAAGTACATAATAGGTTCGTTTTTGGTCGGTTTGGCGATGGTTTTTTCTCTAGTGGTACAGCCCCTATTGGCACAGGAAAAAGGAAATACCGCAGATATCATCATCTATGGGGGCACTTCCGCTGGGATAGCTGCAGCCATCCAAACCAGCAGAATGGGGAAGTCCGTAATCCTTATTGAACCCACAAGTCGTATTGGAGGTCTTACTACGGGCGGATTGGGCCAAACGGATATCGGAAACAAACAGGCCATTGGAGGCATTTCCCGGGAGTTCTACGAAAATATCAGTAAATATTACGACAATCCTGAAAGCTGGAAATGGCAAAAAAAATCGGAATATCTGGACGGGGGGCAAACACGTACGGAAAAAGGTGAAGATGCCATGTGGACTTTTGAGCCTTCTGCCGCGCTCACGGTCTATAATGACATGGTGGCCAAGGAGAACATTACACTGGTGTACAACGAACGCCTCAATAGAAAAAACGGCGTTTCCAAAAGAGATGGGCGTATCCGGTCCATTACCATGGAAAGTGGAAAGGTTTTTTCCGGAAAAATGTTTATCGACGCTACCTATGAAGGGGATCTTTTGGCTACGGCAGGGGTAACGTATACCTATGGGCGGGAGAGCAATGATGAGTATGGGGAGACCCTTAATGGCGTGCAGGCCAATATAAAGAATACCTCCTTGTTAGGGGTAGTTTCCAAAAATGGCTTTAACCACAATTTTGTACCAGGGGTAGATCCCTACATTAAAAAGGGAAATCCCAAAAGTGGGTTGTTGCCCAACGTGAATGAAAAACCGGGACTGGAAGGTGCCGGGGATAAAAAGATTCAAGCCTATTGCTTTCGTATGTGCCTTACGGACCATCCCGAAAATCGCATTCCTTTTGTAAAACCCAAAGGATATAACGAGTTGGATTACGAACTACTTCTCAGAAACTATGAAGCCGGTTTCAATGGGCTGCCTTGGATCAATTCCAGTATGCCCAATCGGAAAACGGACACTAACAACAGGAATGGTTTTTCCACGGACTTCATTGGTCAAAACTATACTTATCCGGAGGCCTCCTATGCTGAACGGGAAAAGATAGTGGATCGGCATCGTAACTACCAAATGGGCCTTATGTGGACTTTGGCCAACCATCCCAGGATTCCCGAAAGGATTCGTAAAGAGGTGTCGCGCTGGGGAACCACAAAAGATGAGTTTGAGAGACCCGACGGTTGGCAGCAGCAGCTCTACATCCGGGAGGCAAGGCGCATGATTAGTGATTATGTCATCACCCAATACAACTGTGAGGGGCTCCATATCCCCAATGATCCGGTCGGTCTTGGTGCCTATGGCATGGACAGTCATAATACACAGCGGTATGTGGATGCCAACGGGTTTGTACAGAACGAAGGCAATGTGGAATGCAAGGTAAAAGCACCCTACCCCATAAGCTACAAATCCATAGTGCCGAAGAGCGAAGAGTGCAAAAACGTATTGGTTCCCGTTTGCTTGAGCGCGACCCATATCGCTTTTGGGTCCATACGTATGGAACCCGTATTCATGGTGTTGGGACAGTCAGCGGCCACGGCCGCGGTATTGGCCATTGATGGAGGAAGCTCGGTTCAGGAGGTACCGTATCGTAGTCTGCAAAATAGACTTTTAAGGGATAAGCAACGGATAAAGTAGCCTACAATGATCAAATACGGATTTACTTGGAGAGGATGGGTCTTTTTGATGGGGTTGTGGATGGTCTACTCCTGTAAGAAGGAAGAGAAAGCCCCTGTCTCAGAGCTTCCCAATATTGTAATTATCCTGGCGGATGATTTGGGATACGGGGATTTGGGATCGTACAACCCGGAATCTTTGATTCCCACGCCCAACCTAGATCGTTTGGCCTCTGAAGGTATGCGCCTAACGGATGCGTATTGTCCCGTAGCGGTATGCTCCCCTTCGCGTTTTGCATTGATGACGGGAAGTTATCCATGGCGGAGTTGGAACAAGCACGGGGTATTGGGCAACTACGAGCCTTCCATGATGGCCAAGGGAGAGTTAACGTTGCCGCAAATGTTGCAAAAATCAGGTTACGTAACCGCAGGATTTGGAAAATGGCATTTGGGCACCTCCTTTCCCACTTTGGATGGTAAACCTCCGGCCGGTTTTGGAAAGTTTAGGGCCGAGGATAACGGGGCCAATCTCGATTTTTCAAAACCTGTCTACGATGGCCCGGTAGATCATGGTTTTGACCATTGGCTGGGGTTCAGTTGTGCCAGTGAATGTTGGATTTTGGAGGGAAAAAAAGTCATTGGGGCATTGCAACATGATTACTATACCACTGAGGCCGCATCCGGAACGGAGCATTTACGCTCGATCCCCATGGATGCCTATTTGTCCTATATTACCCAAAATAGTTTGGACTTCTTGAAGGGGCATGCCACAAAAAAGGAAAACACTCCGTTTTTTCTTTATTTTTCGCCCTATGTACCACATACTCCTTTGGCTCCTAGTGAAATGTTTAAGGGAAAGACCAAAGCTGGGAAATACGGGGATTATGTACATGAGCTTGACGATGCCATTGGGCAAATCCTGAATGCCCTGGATCGATTTCATTTCAGCGATAATACCATTGTTCTTTTTGCCAGCGATAATGGTTCCGCTTTTCCCGTTACCTACAAAGGGGTGGAGGATTCGGACAGGCGCAACAGACCCATTAATTCCGCCGACAATTCCATTACCGATAGCTTGGCCGCCAAAGGACGGCCTGTGCATTATCCCAATTGGCCATTAAAAGGAACCAAACAAACGGTTTGGGAAGGAGGGGTGAGAACCCCTTTTATAGCCCGTTGGCCAGGTAAGTTCCCCAAGGGGGCCTCTAGTGAAGCGTTATTTGCCTTAAATGACGTAATGCCCTCCCTGGCAAATATTATAGGATTTGAATTGCCACGGGGAGCGGCCCTCGATGGGTACGACTTATCCTCCGTTCTAATGGGAAAGGGCGAGGGGTTGCGAAAATCGGTCGTGGTACAGTCCAGAGACAATATTTTTGGGGTTCGCGTGGGCGATTGGAAATATATTGAAGACAAGGATAAAGGTGACATTGGGGAATTGTACAATTTAAAGGAGGATGTTTCAGAGTCTAAAAACCGCTTTGATACAAATCCGGAATTGGCTCGGGAACTTAAGAAACATTTGGATGAGATTCTTCAAAGTGATGCTTCCAATAGTACCATAAGCCATTGAAAATATAATATCATAAGAACAGAATTAAAAATCGATTTTATGACGCGATATAGATTAAACTTTACTACGGGAATCCTTATTTTAATTACGGTTTCGGTTTTCTGGAATTGTAAATCAAAAAACGAAAGTGTAGCAGACCCGAATACTGCGGATATTATTATTTACGGAGGTACTTCCGCAGCGGTTATCGCTGCTGTGGAGGCCAAAAAATCTGGGAAGTCCGTTATTGTGGTATCTCCGGACACCCATCTGGGCGGATTGTCATCTGGAGGTCTGGGCTTCACGGATACCGGTGACAAAAGTGTAATCGGGGGACTCGCTCGTGAATTCTACCATAGGGTATGGCAGCATTACAATACCTCGGAGGCCTGGAAATGGCAACCCAAGGCCGAATACGGCAACAAAGGTCAAGGAACTCCGGCCATGGATGGAGAGAATAGGACCATGTGGATCTTTGAACCACACGTGGCCGAAAAGGTATTCGAGGATTTGGTTCGGGAATATGAAATCCGGGTGGATCGGGACCAATGGTTGGATAAGGAAGAAGGTATAAAAATGGAAGATGGTAAAATAGTTTCCATTGCCACTTTGAGCGGAAAGACCTATACCGGGAAGCTATTCCTGGACACGACCTACGAGGGCGACCTTATGGCCTTGGCCGGGGTAAGCTACCATGTGGGTCGGGAGGCGGCGGACGTTTACGGCGAAGAATGGAACGGGGTGCAGACCGGCGTATTGCATCATAAACATTTTTTTGAATCCGATATTTCGCCCTATATCATACCTGGTGACCCGTCCAGTGGGCTTCTACCCAGGATTTCAGGGCAACATCCCGGGGAAAAGTACAGTGGGGATAAAAAGATACAGGCCTACTGCTTCCGCACCTGTATGACCGATCATGGACCCAACCGGGTACCATTTCCCAAACCGGAGGGATATGATCCCGATCAATATGAACTATTGGTCCGCGTATTCGGTATTGGGTGGGATGGTTGGTTCAACAAGTTCGATGCCATTCCCAATCACAAGACCGATACCAATAACCACGGCCCCTTTAGTAGTGATAATATTGGAATGAACTATGATTATCCCGAGGCCTCGTATGAGCGCAGAAGGGAGATTATTGCGGAACACGAGCAGTATCAAAAGGGACTTTTATGGTTCGTGGCGAATGACCCTAGAGTGCCCAAGAATATTCAGACCGAAATGCAAAAGTGGGGATTGGCCAAGGACGAGTTTTTGGATAATGGTCACTGGCCCCATCAGATCTATGTCAGGGAAGCCCGGCGCATGATAGGGGAGTTTGTGATGACGGAGAACGAACTTCTGAAGATAAGGCCCACGCCTAATTCGGTGGGAATGGGGTCCTACACCATGGACTCACATAACGTACAACGATATGTAAAGGAGGATGGATTTGTACAGAACGAGGGGGATATTGGGGTAAGCACCAAAGGTCCTTATGCCATAGCCTACGGAGCCTTGGTCCCCAAAAAAGAGGAATGTACCAACTTATTGGTTCCGGTCTGTGTCTCCTCTAGCCATATTGCCTTTGGTTCCATTAGGATGGAACCCGTGTTCATGATTTTAGGGCAATCTGCGGCGGTCGCTGCATCTTTGGCCATTGATAAGGATATACCCGTGCAGGATTTGGAATATGGGGAATTGCGTAAATCCTTGTTGGAGAGAGGACAAGTTTTGGAATAATAATCATAGCGCTAGTTTTTAAGTGGATAGAGGATTTGGAGAACACTATCAAAGAATTGGGTTGGGTTTTTAAAGGGTACTAACAGTCCTTATAGCCCCACTCTTTTCATGAAATCCCCTTTGTAGCTTTCTCCTATCGGAATACGAACCTCGTGGATAAGGATTCTATTCCGCTGAATGGAATCCACATGGTTTACGTTTACAAGATAGGATCTATGCACCCTATAAAAAGAGGTAGAGGGCAATTTTGCGGCCATCTCCCTAAAACTGAGCAAAGTGAGAATGGGTTTACCCTCCTTCACATGGATTTTGAGATAGTCCTTTAGCCCTTGGACATAGGTGATGTCATCAATTTTGATTTTTACGTTGTTGTAATCGGATTTAACAAAAACAAAATGATTTTCGGTATGGGTACCTCCCCCAGCAGGGGCTACATTGCCAATAGCTTCCTTATTAACTTTCATATGGTATATTTCCTTTGCCCGGTTCATGGATTTAAGGAATCTCGGAAATGGAATAGGTTTTACCAAATAGTCTATGGCATTCAGTTCAAAACCTTCAATGGCATATTGGGGATAGGCCGTTGTGAAGATAAAAAGAGGCTTTTTCTCCAATGATTTTATGAATTCGATACCGCTTATTTGGGGCATTTCAATATCAAGAAATACCAAGTCCACCGGGTTTTTTTGGATGTAATGAATGCTTTTCAACGGATTGGTAAATGTTCCCAGCACGTTGATGCCCCCGGTATCCTCACAATAGGATTTTATGATTCCTAGGGCCAAGGGCTCATCATCGATTATAATACAATTCATATCTAACTAATTCTGTAGCACAAACAAGGGACTGCCCACTTCTTTCAGATATATTTCCAGTTCCACGATATAAAACCCCTTTTCTTTTTTGATGTATAGGCTATGGTCTTCTGGATACAGAAGCAACAATCGGTTTTTTATGTTCTCTAGGCCAATTCCGGAATTTTTATCATCAATGGTATAATTTCCAATCTTATTTCTTATATGAAAGAATAGGTTATGGCCAACAATCCGCAAGCGAACATCTACGTAGGTCACCCCTTTGAAGTCCGTTCCATACTTAAAAGCGTTTTCCACAAAAGGGATAAGTAACAAAGGGGGTATCTTCTTATCGTTGTATTCTCCGGATATTTTGAGCTTTACATTTTCGCTGTTCGAGAGCCTGAACAATTGTAATGCAACAAAGTTTTTAATGTAATCGATTTCCTTGGATAAGGGTACCTCTTCCCGTTTCGCTTCATAGAGCATATAGCGCATCATCTCGGATAGGACAATAACGGCTTCGGGTGCCTCTTTGTCCTTATTACGTACTAAGGAGTAGATACTGTTCAAAGAGTTGAAGAGAAAATGGGGGTTTAATTGAGCCCTTAGGAAACGGAGTTCCGTTTCGTTTCTTCGTACATCGCTTTCCTTTTGAATATGTTCCCTCCGATAAAAGTCCTTTACCAGAGCAAGTAGACCTCCTAATAAGAAAAAGGCCATGGTAGTCAATGTGGTGATAAAATAAGGAAGTAGTTTAAACCCTTCCCCATGCACGGATTCCAGGATGCCCTCAAATTTTCTCATGGCCCCCACAGGAGCGAGAAAGGACAAAAGGTAGTTCACAATGACCAGTGCTACTAAGGATATACCTATATACGTACTTATTTTTTTCTTAAGCAAAAACCGAGGTACTAGAATTCGGTAGTTGAGGTAGAACAAAACCGGACTGCTCGAGAAACGTAGAAATAAAATTGGTTCAACGGAGCGGTTTTGGATGTACAATACACTTACGGGAAACAAGAACAAGAGCAACCAAAAGATGATATGGATCCAATACTCCGGTATGCTACTGCGCTTTTTCAAATCTTTCACTTAAAAAAAGAAGTTAACTATTTTTCAATGGAGTATCCTATATTTCGCAAATCGTTAACAGTAACGACCGGAGAATTCCCTACATTCAGCCTTTTTAGAACCAATGAACCTACCCTTTCGGCGTTTTCCCTGGTCTTAAATCGCACTTGCCCGGCAATCCCTGGAACGAAATTCTGCCGAATCAATAACGAATCGGCATAGTGTATCTCATAATAGAACCAGCTATCATTATCCTTTTTCCCTTGTAGAACCCTCAAGGAAAGGAAAGAATTATCTGAAACTTTATCTTGCTCCACTACATCAAGGGTCAATAAATAGACCATGGATAAAACCACAAAGGTCAAAGCCAAGGTGTAAGCGAGATAAATTCGATTAGTTTCCATAATCCTGGAACAAACAGAAACGAAAAAGTATACTGCTCTTGTTGTATCAAATAGGATAAATTATAAAGTATAAAGTATCGCAAGTCATATTGACTGAAAGAGAAAAATCCGAATAGTATTGCAAAGTTTTCTAATCGTCCTCGTCTTCCTCGTCATTGGGGAAGAATTCCCTATTGTCGTCTAGATATAAGGTTCCCGTTCTACCCAGGGCCAAAAAGGCCTTAGTGCTATTGTAAAAGGAAACCGCTCCCTGTCTTGCTGCTCCTTCATAAGCCGTTTTTTCTTCCCATTCATCCAGAGAGGGGTCATACTCCCATACGGTGGTGGAGGAGCCTCCGCCAGTATCACCAGTAGCAAAGTATCCTTTTCCGCCCATGGCAAATCCTACGGCATTGTTCCGGATTATGGAATAATCGTCATCTTCATCCAGATCCAGGAGCGGGAACCAACTTTCGGTATCCAGGTCAAATTCCCAAAAATCGATCTGGTTAAGACCATTGGAAACCCCTGTTCCCAGATATGCCTTGTTACCAATGGTAAATGTTGTGGCATCCCTTCTTTTGTTTCCACCAAAACCTACCAGTTCCGTCCAAGTATCGGTTGCAGGATCGTACTTCCAAAAATCCTTTCTGTCGTTGTCCCCGTCAAACCCGGTCCCGACATAACCGTGGGCACTGGAGTTAAAACCAATGGCTCCTCTTCTTGGAGATCCCCCAAAGGCAGAAATGGGATCCCAAGTGTTAGAGGAGACATTGTATCGGTAAAAATCGTTCAATTCATTATCCCCGTCATACCCCAGCCCTACAAAGCCGTTTCCATTTGCGGTAAAGGCTACGGCAGAGCTTCTGGGAACTCCCGGAAAGGTTGCCAATTGGCTCCAAAAATTACCTTGCATATCATAGACCCAAACATCGTTTAGGCGGTCATCCCCATCAAAACCGGTTCCCATATAGCCCAAATCGCCTATGGTAAAGGCAAAGGCCCCACTTCTGGGAGTGCCATCAAAAACAGAACGGTCCACCCAATTCCCCACCTCTTCGTCATCGTCATCATCGGAACAGCTTTGGAACCCCATCAGGGTAATTAGAACAAGAAAAAGGGTGCGGGTTTTTTGCCAGTCTTTAAGCATCGTTTAATCATTTAAATTATATTGTATTCCCATGGTGATGTACGGAGAACCATCCGGTTCAAAATCATATAAAATCCCATTGTTATCATCCAGGACATCCAGATTGTCCACGTTGGTATACCCAACGCGTAAGACAGTGGTAAGCCTAGGCTGTAAACGGTAGTTGTGTTCCAAGCCAAAATCCCTACCGTTGAATCTGAGTTTAGGGTTTTGCACATAGCCAATTCCATTTAGGAAGATGGGCTCTGAACTATTGGCGTAAAGACCTATCGGGGTAACTCTGGCCCTTAAGACATGTCTTTCGGTGAAGGCATAGCTAATCCCCGTCTGGGGAATCCCTAGGGAATAGGACCAACGTTCGTTCACCTTATTTTTAAAAGATATGATCGGAAAAAACCTAGGTGAGCCAAATAGCGTTCCATATCCTATACCCATCGTAAGTTGGGAAGCTCCATTTCCATGAGACCAGGATCTTATAAAGGCCAGAAATGCGTTCATTACAAAATCCTCGCTGGAAACCACTTCGTTGAAATTGGAGGATAGCATAGGGGCCATTGCCACGTTTATGGACCATTGGGTATTCAACGGCCTTCTATAAGCGATATGGGCAGTTAGGGTATGCATACTTTCATAAACGGTAGTATCAAAATCGGTACTTGTACCATAAAAATTAAAATTGTGATTGTTGTACGTAAGACCGGCCTCCAACAGACCTTTATGTAGGGTAAAGGCACCAAACAGGGAAGCGTTGTGTTTCTCCAAATCCACATCCCCTATTCCGGGCACCATACTGTATTCCCATATCCCCATTTCTCCGAACTGATTCACTTGGGCCAGGCCTATATGGGAAAACAGCCAGAATACGTAACAACATTGTTTCAAGACGAAACTTTTTTCAAAACTACCGGCGTTGTGGATCTATTTGGAAAAAAGATATACAGGGAAATCTTTTTTATAGACCAATACCACTTTTTTGTCTATCGATCTTATGCCCACATTTGGTCTGCTATTTTTCCATTTTGGTAGATGTAGGTTTTCCATTCGTATATAATAGTTCCTGTTGGCTGTCCACGGGTTTTACTTTGTGCCTTCAATCCCTTCGATAATGAAAAAAGTATTGCTGGTATTCGGGATTTTTGCTTCTGTTTTGGGCTGTTCCGTGGACACCTCTGATTTTCCCACCTTGGAAGTGGGCCAGGAATTCGTAAATACCAATGTGCGTATCCTGGTCGTGGACACCTTTACCGTAAAGCTATCCACTATTAAATTTGATAGCATAAATACTTCTTCAAGCAATCGTCTTCTTTTTGGCCGTTATACGGATGAATTCATGGGTGATGTAATCTCCCAACCTTATTTTGAGCTGTCGTCTACCAATTATAACATCCCCAATGATGCCGAGTTTGATAGTATTTCTCTCATTTTGGGTTATGATGGCTACTTCTATAATGACACTACTCTGGTGTCCCAACTTAACGTTCACGAATTAAATGAACGGGTAAGGCCCGAGGAAGATGTATTTTATAACACCAGCACCCTGGGCTTTGATACCGTTCCGTTGGTTACCCGAAGATTTAGGCCAGAACCTTTTGATGAGGATTCCTTGCACATAACCATGCCACGGGAATTCGGGGAGCCCATATTTGATCTGATTCGAGAAAACGAGATTGACGACCTAACGGATCTAAGGGATGCTTTCAAAGGGTTTACTCTGCGCCCGGACAAATCGGATAATACCTCTATAATTGGTTTTTCCAGGGATCGCGAGGAAACCTATCTCAGGTTTTATTACAGCGTACCCCAGGAGTTTGAGGAAGAGAGCGAGTTTTTCGACTTGTCCATTAATCCATTTTCCGAAGACCCTAGCGCGTTCAACCACATAGTGAGCCAACTTTCCCAGAGTCCTTTGGAGGAACTTACGGATCAAGAAATAGAATTGCCCTCAACGGCATCATCGGATCTTAGTTTTATCCAGTCGGGTACGGGGTATGCCACCAAGGTAAGTTTTCCCAGCATTAGGAACATTTTTGAAATTCCAGGAACGGGCACCGCGCTTACCGCGACTCTGGAATTAAAACCTCCCAGGTCTAGCTACAATGAGCTTCAACCCTTGAGAGACTCTTTGAATATAGACGTTGTAGACGTCAACAATGTAATTACGGAAACGCTGGTAAATGGGGCAGGTCAGGTTTTGGGAAGGATAATCGGGGAAAATGAGGAATTCAGTGATGCCACGTATCAATTACCAGTGGGGATATATATAGACCGAAAACTACTGGAACCCCGGATCGTGGAAGATGCACTAGTGCTCTATACCCCGGACTACAACAGTAGCATAAATAGGGTTGTGTTGCAAGGTGAGGAAAATGAAGATTTTGAGGCCACTTTGACCCTCACATATGCCATTTATGAGGAATAGGATCAGAACGTTCTTGGCCGTACTTTTGGGTGTTCACGCTTGGGGATACGGGCAGACCAATAACTTAACGGGTTCTCCTTATTCCTTGTTCGGTCTTGGGGTGGAGACCAATTCCAATATTGGAAAAAACAGCTCCTTGGGAAACGGTGGCTACGCCTTAAGGGGTACAAATTTCATAAACGATTTAAACCCCGCCTCTTTTGGAGCATTCAACGAAAAAACATTTCTTTACGACATTGGTTTTTTGGTTGAGACGAGTACGATATCAAACAGAAGTAATGAGGAACGCCGGATTGCTGGTAGTATTTCCAATTTGGCTTTCGCCTCCAGTTTAAGTCCTAGATCGGCCTTTGGAATATCGGTGCTACCGTATTCGGATGTGGGGTATTCCCTTTTGGGGATAGAGGCCAATATAGAAGGTTCATTGGATGAGTTTAGAAGTAATATTAGAGGTTCGGGTGCCTTAAACGAATTGAAGTTGAATTACGGATATTCCGTTTTGGATAATGTAAGGGCCGGTGTGCAGCTTGCCTACCTTTTTGGATCCATCACGGAAGATGAGGATATTTTTACCAGGACCAGTTCCTTAAGTATAAGTGAACGGAACACGTATAACGGTTTTCGCCTTGGACTTGGGCTGCAATATGACCTAAATGAGAAAATTGGTTTTGGACTAAAGGTAGACTTTCCCACCTCCCTCTCTGGAAGCAGAGATCGGGAGGTATTAAAAACCTTGGATTTGGTAAATGCCTTTGTGGAAGAAGAAAATGATGAAGATCTTTCAAATTTTGATCTTCCGTTGGAGATACATCAGGGCCTCCTCTATAGCTTTAAAAATAACCTATCACTAAATCTGGATTATAGCCTTAGGTTTTGGGATGCCACAAATCAAGTGGATAACATTGGGACCTTTGTGGATCAATATTCCGTTTCCCTGGGGGCGGAATACGTTGTTGACGATGCAGGATTTAAGTGGTGGCAGCGAGTACACTTTAGGGCCGGCTTTGAATACGATTCGGGCTACTTACAGATAAATGACAGGAATATCGATTCCTATCGGGCCACGGCCGGCATTGGGCTTCCCATTGGAATTAGGAGTCCCTCAATGATCAATATATCCTTTGCCAGGGGAAATCGCGGCAATACCCAGGGTTTCTTGGTTGCAGAAAGCTTCAATACCGTCAACATCAACATAACCCTTAGGGATTTGTGGTTTTTAAGACGAAAGGTAGATTAATTCGGGTTCTGGAATAAGGGCGAGATGATAAAATGGAGTGTTCAAATGGGGCCGTCCTATGGCGATTCGATAACATTTTGACCTCAGATCGATTGTCAAGTCGTTGATAAACAATAGTTTGAGAGAAATCCTTGGTTTTCTTGGGCTTTCCGCAACAGTTTCCCCCCGCCCAAGGCGGGGGGAGTAAGGGAGGTGTTATTTGTAATGGTTATTTTACAACATTTGAAATCAGTTTATTTGCGGATTTTGATTAATCGAACTCAGATTTTTAAATACAAGACCATCTGAAGATTCATAGGTTACCTTTTCAACAAAGCTCCCGAGTCTGGACATTAGTTGATAGTTGTCTTATTTTCGAACATAGGTGAGATAGGTAAAGGCAAATTTGTGCCTTTCGTCCTTAGGGTGATATTCCTCGGCCAATAGGTGCCAGGCTTCAGGATTTATCTTAGGAAAAAAAGTGTCCGCTTCGGGGAAGGTAGCGTGCACCCGGGTGAGTTCTATTTTGGTGGCATATTTTTCGCCTTGACGATAAATTTCCCCTCCGCCAATAATAAAGGAAAGCGCATCCGCTTGGATAATCTCTATACCCGCTTCCAGCGAGTGGACCACAAGGCAATCCGGGTGGTCTACCGTATATTCCAAATCTCGGGTAACAATAATATGCATTCTATGGGGCAAAGGTTTGGGGAAACTCTCATAGGTTTTACGTCCCATGAGGATTTTATGTCCCGATGTAAGGTTTTTGAAACGTTTAAAATCGTCCGGAAGGTGCCATAGCAAATCGTTGTCCTTTCCCAAGGCATTGTTTTCCCCTGCCGCTGCAATCATGGCTATGCTCGTCGTCCGTTTAAATGTACGCTCCGGTATTAATTTTTGCATTTATCTTCCAAGAAGTATTTTAGGTGGCCCAATAAAATCCCGCTATGCGGGCTCACGGTTCTTTTTTTTTGTTTATTTGGGAAAGTGGAAACTCCGTCTCTATTTCCTTTTGTATTTCGGCGATTCTATCCTTTTGTCTTTGGACAAGTTTTTCCCTTTGGGCCCGTTCCCATTCCTTGCCCATAAATCTTTGGGTCACAAATACATTGAAGACATGCAGGGCAAACAAAAATGCCCAAAAGGTAATGGCCCAGATAAACCAGTCGTACTGCTCCCAATATTTTAGGATTTTGTTGACAAGCACCAGAAAAACGCTGCCGATTAAAAAGACCACAAAGTGCACGTACAATCTTTTCTTTTGGTTGATCCGCTCTTGGGCGTTCTCCAAAAAGTCGTGCTGTTCCAGATCCATGGGGGAATTTTTTTTAGTGGCTGACATGCGATTACCTATCTTTAAGAGCTTGTTTAAAAAGAATACGAGCTTAAAATCAGTAGCTTGTGGTTCTAGCGAAGCATCGTTGGAACCGTTTATCGGGATAAACGGCGAGAAGGATACAAGGCCATGGTTCGCAAGATACTGGTTTTTAGAAAATAAGGTTTTTAAACATGCTCTAAACACAAAGATAAGGTATTGAGACATACAGAAATTTAAGTGTATATGGTAAGCTTGGAAAATGAGTTTCCCGTACTGGGTAGGTGTACCTATTTAAATACGGCGGCTTCCGGTCTATTGTCGAAAAGCCTTATTGATTGGCGAGCCAGGCATGACCAAGCCTTTTTGGAAGAAGGAAGTATGATGAAAAGCCGGGCCATAGAGGATATTCCCGGTGTACGGCAGAGTGTGGCCCGCTTTTTTAAGACAAGGCCAGACAATGTGGCCCTTGTCCCTAATTTTTCCCTGGGGCTTAATCTATTGTTGGAGGGTATGGATAAAAGGAAAAAAGTACTCCTTTTGGAAAACGATTACCCCTCGGTAAATTGGCCTTTTGTCCAACGTGGATTTCCGGTACGTTATATCAAAGTTGATGAGTACCTTGAAGATAGTATCTACGATGCCCTACGACAAGGGGATTTTTCCATTTTGTCACTGAGCCTAGTGCAATGGTCGAACGGTATTTGTATTGATCTGGATTTTCTAAGGACCTTAAAAATCGAATTTCCAAGTTTATTGATTATTGCCGATGGAACGCAGTTTTTGGGGACCATGGAATTTGATTTTGAGACCTCCGGTATAGATGTACTGGGTGCAAGTGGTTACAAATGGTTGTTGGCGGGATATGGAAATGGGTTTTTCCTTCTTAAGGAGGGTCTGGAGCAACATCTTTCCTTGAAGTCCATCGGTTTTAATTCCGTGGATGGAGATTTTTCTAAAAAGGGAGCTATTTCCTTGGCAAAACATTTGGAGCCGGGACACTTGGACACCTTGACTTTTGGGAGTCTACAGTTCGCCCTGGACTTTCTGGAAAAAATAGGTCTCGATAAGATTAAGGCCAAAAATCGACAACTTTTACATAGGGCTATAGGAAATCTTGAAGATTTGGGTTTGTTACCCGAATATATGATAAAAAGGAAGCATCATGGTAATATCCTGAACATCCGGGGAGATGAGAAGGTTTTTCAGTATTTGTTGTCCCAAAACATCATTTGTTCGCAAAGAGGTAACGGTATACGCCTCAGTTTTCATTTCTACAATGTACCTTCCGCTCCAAGAACCGATTTTTCATTGCTTGCACAAAGAGCCTACTAATTTTCATCAAT
>JBCBSN010000044.1:0-21869 GCA_039819225.1 Bacteroidota bacterium
ATTAAGCTTTATGTAAAACTATGAATTCAGTAACAATTAAACAATTTATACAATTGTCATTCCATACGTGTTTTCTCTTAGTTATTGGGGCCTTGCTCAATCCCGTTTTTGGGGCTAATGTGAGCGGACAGGGATTGGAGAGTTACAAATTAGATCTTTTCGTTAAAAATGCCTCCATTGTGGAGGTCATTGGAGAAATTGAGGACCAGACCCAATTCAAATTTGTATACGATGGTAGGGTCAAAAGATTGGGAAATACCTATGACCTGGATTATCAGAGCGTATCCTTGCGGTCCATATTGGAACTGATGTCCAAGGACGCCAGGCTATCCTTTAAACGGATCAACAGGACCATAGCCGTAGATGTCTCTAAAAAGCCTGTGGAGCGGATTGTCCCGATTGTTGAGGTGCAGACCGTTTCGGTTACCGGAACGGTTACCGACGATGAAGGAATGCCGCTTCCCGGAGCTTCGATCCAGCAGAAAGGTACCCCCAACGGTACCACCACGGATTTTGATGGCAATTTTAGTATTGAGGTGACGGATGGTGCCATCTTGGTTATTTCCTATCTGGGCTTTGTATCCCAGGAAATCGTGGTGGGCGATCAAACCAATATTTCGGTACAATTACTGCCGGATGCTACACAACTGGATGATGTGGTAGTGGTAGGATATGGTGTTCAGCGAAAGTCGGACGTAACCGGATCCATCGGCTCCGTAAAGAGTGAAGATTTCAACAAGGGCGTGGTGGCCAACCCTGGACAACTTTTACAAGGCAAGGTCGCAGGGGTTAACGTCACTAATGTAAGTGGTGAACCGGGAGCTGCCCAAAATATTATCATCAGAGGGGTAGGAAGTCTACGTGCTGGGACTACACCCTTGTTTGTGGTAGATGGTTTTATCATTGATAACTCGGGAATAGGGATAGCAGGTACGGCTAATCCCTTGAACTTTATCAATCCCCAGGACATTGCCTCCATAGACATTTTAAAGGATGCTTCCGCAGCGGCCATTTATGGAGCGCGGGCCGCAAATGGGGTTGTCGTAATTACCACAAAGAAAGGACAATCGGGAAAAACGGAAATGAATTTATCCGTATCCACGGCCCTCTCCACCATTGCCAATCCCATGGACGTTTTTAGTGCCAACGAGTTTAGGGAACAGGTAGTCGCCGTAGGCGGTATCTTGGATGATTTTGGAGGCAATACGGATTGGCAGGACGAATTGACGCGAACCGGTATTTCCAACAACGTTAACTTCTCCATGAGCGGCGGGGTCGCGGACAAGTCCTCCTATTTTGTATCCGCGGGAGTGGATGACCAGGAAGGTACCTTGAACAATAGTTCGCTTACGCGCTATTCCGGGCGTGTAAACCTGAACCAAAAGGCACTCAATGGGCGTTTTAATGTGGATTTGAACCTAACCGCTTCACGGACCGTAAACGAAAGACCAAATGATAGGGCAACGGTATCGGATATGTTGGACCTAAACCCCACTATCCCTGTTTTTACCAATGGGGAACCCACTTTTATAGAAGAACGCCTAAATCCTGTCCAACGGAACCGGATCTTTTTGGATGAGGCCACCACGGACCGTATCCTGGCCAATATTTCGCCCTCCTTTGAGATTTTCAAAGGATTGGTCTACAAGCTGAATTTAGGGGTGGATTACGCTTCTACCAATAGAGATGAGCAACAAATTCCTTTTGCGCTGTTGGAAGACGATCGTGACGGTATTTTAATTACGAGAAGAACGATTAATACTAACACGCTAATCGAAAATACCTTGACCTATACCTTTAACCGAGACCAGCACAATGTCACGGTATTGGCCGCGCATTCCTATCAGGAAACGCGGTTTGAACAAAAACGCTTTGAGCTTCGAGGTTTTGCCACTAACGGTATAGAACCTAGGTTCCAGGACCAGATCAGTACGGATGAATTCCCTACCAGGTTGGATGCATCGGCCTTTGAAAGCGAGCTGCAATCCTATTTTGTGAGACTCAATTATGGCTATGCGGATAAATATTTATTGACGGCCACCATGCGGGCGGATGGTTCATCGCGCTTTGGGGAAAACAATAAATATGGGTATTTCCCCTCCGTGGCCTTGGGATGGAACATTAACCGGGAGGGTTTTATGGCGAACAATTCCCTGTTCAGTAACCTAAAATTACGCGCAAGCTGGGGCCAAACTGGGAACCAGGACGGGATTCCCAGTAACGTAAGCTTGGCGAGTTTTGAAGATTCCAGGAATGACACCGAGACCTACCCCTTGGATGGGGATGAAGTGACCTTGGATGATTATCCTTTTGGTACCGTACCGGTGCGTACGGCCTTTCCCGATTTGCAATGGGAAGTATCCACACAGACCAACATTGGCTTGGACTTTGGTCTTTGGGGCAATAAGATTACCGGTACGCTGGACTATTTTAACAAAGTGGCTACCGATGTGGTACTTTTTGCTCCTCGTACAGATCCCATTCAACCTACGGAAAGGGTTTGGATCAATGTCCCCGATTTAGAAATTATCAACAATGGAGTGGAGTTTTCCCTTGATTATCGAGGGAATATCAGTGAAGACCTCATCTTTAATATAGGGGGTAATATTTCATACACGGACAACAAAATCGAAAATTCCCCATATGAGGTATTGGTCACGGGGGGTGCCGTTGGTTCCGGCCAGACCGGGGCCACGATCAATGGTTACATTAACGGGGAGCCCGCGGGGACTTTCTTTATGAAGGACTTTATCGGTATTGGGGCCGATGGACTCAATGAATTTAGGGACATAAACGGGGATGGTCAATCCCTGGATAATGATAGGATCGCCGCTGGCAGTGCCTTACCGGATATCATTTATGCCTTTTACCTCAATTTTAACTACAAAAATTTTGATTTAGGCTTCAATTTTAACGGGGTTTCAGGGAACGAAGTTTACAACCATACGGCCATGACCAGCTTTTCCAACAGCCAGCTGAGCCGAAATTTGAACACCACGGATTTTGCCATTCAATTTCCCAATGAGAGTTTAAACAATTCCAATGAAGTATCTACCCGCTATTTGGAAGATGGGAGCTTTTTGCGTCTGAACAACGCCACCCTAGGCTATACCTTGAATCCTGGCCTTATTGGACTGGAGGACTGGGTGAATGCCATTCGCTTTACGCTTACGGGACAAAATTTGTTCGTCATCACGGATTACTCGGGCTTTGACCCTGAAATCAATACGGGAAACAATGTTGAAGGAATCCAAACCTTTGGCATTGATCGGTTTACTTATCCCGCGCCAAGAACCGTGTTGTTTGGTTTAAATGTATCTTTTTAATAAAAAAATTGTGTCAAAAATGAAGAATAGACTGTATATCCTTGTATTGGCAATGGGAACATTGCTTAACTGGAACTGTACCGATTTGGAAGAATTACGTCTGGATGAATCGGAATTTGGGGGCCAGGCAGAACCCATTAGTGGAGCCATTGCCCCGGCTTATGGCTATGTGTCCCAAGTATGGTTGCATACCCGTAACTGGGGCCTACAGATCGTAGCTGCCGATGAGGGTATCCTGCCCTTCCGTGGGGGAACCGACTGGTTTGATGGCGGTAAGTTTATCGCTGTCCACCAGCATACCACTACGCCTACCAATTCCTTGGTAGGCGATACCTGGAACCAGCTTACCATCAATATTTCCAGGACCTTGGCGGCCATCGAGGTATTGACGCCTTTGGTAGAAAACGGTGACACGGAGGCCGAAGGGGCATTGCACGAAATGCGGGCATTAAGGGCCTACTTGAACCTATTGATGTTGGATAATTGGGGGGTTGTACTCCGGAAAGAATCCTCTGCCGAATTGTCCGAGGATTTACGTGGGCAGGAGGCCATAGACTATATAGAGAGTGAGTTATTGGCCGTTGTGGATGTCATTAATACGAACAGGGGCCCCGGAAGGATGACCCAAGCGGCCGTGTGGGGCCTATTGGCCAGACTATATCTAAATGCCGCGGTCTACCGAGATCCTTATGGCAGCCCGAATTTTAGCCAGGAAGATATGAACGCGGTCATCCAGTATACGGACAATATCATCAATTCCGGGGACTTCTCTTTATCCCCGGAGTATTTTGAACTGTTCAATGACGACAACAATAGTAATCCCGAACTTATTTTTGCTTTAGATCAAAGGGGCCAGCTTGAGGATGAACACAGTAGATGGGCCTATTGGTCCATTTCCGGGGATATGTTCCCAAGGCCCGAGTTTCCAAGAGCGGACGGTACGGACGCGACGGCCTTTACCTCGGACTTTATACAAACCTGGATCGATGCCTACGGAGACGTGGATCCCGCGGAGGCCGATGCCCGTTTCTATCAACAAAATACCTTAGTTCCGGAGGCACAGTTGCAGGATTTTGAAGACCGGGAGAAATTGATTGAAACCGAAACCGAGAACAGCTACTACTGTATTGATGCCTTGGAATTTGAAATGGATCGAGGCATTTTAAGGGACTTTCAGTGGGGGCCGCGTAAGGACGAGGATGGTGCCTTTTTTACGTGTGAGGGCGGACAGGTACGGATTTACCCCGTCCAATTGACCCGTGGAAGTGGTCCGCAGGTAAACATAGGCTACGTGAACCATACGTTTGAAATCGATTTTACCAGTGAAGGTTCCCTGCACAATACGGGACACCGTTGTTCCAAGTATCAGTTCAGTCGTACTTCCCCGGACGGCAACGATTTGAGCAGCGTAGATTTAGTATTGATGCGCTTGGCCGAAATGTATTTGATGCGCGCCGAGGCCAAACTAAGGAACGGTGATGCCGCCGGTGCCCTGGCGGATGTAAACACGGTGAGGGCATCAAGGACCGCTCGTCCAGAGCAAACCCCGGAAGCATGGACCGCCATTGATTTGGAGACCCTGTTCCGTGAACGTGGTTTTGAACTGTACTGGGAGGGCTTTCGCCGAAGTGACCAGATACGTTTTGGTAAATACGAGGATTCCTGGACAGATAAGACGGACGCTGACCCCAACAAAAGACTGTTCCCCATTCCACAGAGCGCAGTGGATGCCGCTTCCGGGATCGATGGTTTCCTGGAGCAGAATCCGGGGTATTAGACAAGTTTGTGTTTTGAGTTAGTTGTTGAGTAAGGCGGGTATTTATTTACCCGCTTTTTCTTGGGAAATTTTCGAATAGGATTGCCCCCTCCCGGATAGCTTTTCCCCATGGCCCTACGTATCCGTATTTTTTGTAATTTTCAAAACAGTCCCTTAGGTAAAAGGGTGCAAAACAAACAATCGGGCGATAATGAAAAAGGGAAGGGTTACCATAACCGATATGGCACGCACATTGCGTATTGCCCCGTCCACGGTTTCCAGGGCGCTAAAGGACCATCCGGCCCTAAGGAAGGAGACTAAGGAAGCCGTCCGGGCCTTGGCCAAGGAATTGGACTATCAACCCAATTTGGTGGCCTTGAGTTTATTAAAGAAAAAATCCAATACCATAGGTGTGGTTGTGCCGGAGATTACAAGTCACTTTTTTTCGGCCATTATTACAGGAATCCAAGATGTCATAGGGGATTCGGAATACAACATTATGATCTGTCTTTCCAACGAGTCCTATGGTGAAGAGGAGGTGATCATTAAGAAGCTGTTAAAAATGCGTGTTGATGGGGTCTTGGTATCCCCTGCCTCGGAGACCAAAAATTTTGATCATTTCAAATCACTTCAAAAAAGTGGAATTCCCGTAGTGGTATTTGATAGGGATTGTCCAGGCCTGGAAGCGGACAAGGTTTTGGTGGATGATTATATCGGGGCGTTCGAAGCGGTGCAGTATTTGACCCGATCGGGCTGTAGCAAGATAGCCCATTTGGGCGGCCCTTTGAATTTAAGTACTACAAAACATAGATTGCAGGGCTATCTGGATGCTTTGGAAAAAGCCCATATACCACTTAGGGAGGAGTATGTGGTACATGTTCCGGGATTTTCCTATGAAGATGGATTGATACCATCGGAAACCTTATTAGGGCTTGAGGATAGGCCGGACGCTATTTTTGCCATGAACGATAGTATTGCAATTTCCGCCATGCATATGGCAAAGCAAATGGGGCTCAAAGTGCCGGAGGATGTTTCTATCATAGGCTTTGATGACGAACCGCATTCGCCCTATTTTACACCCTCCCTTTCTACGGTTTGGCAGCCCGTTTACAGCTTGGGAATGCTCTCCGCGCGCATTGTACTGCAACGGTTGCAAGAGGAAGAACCCCCAAGAGCCTTTAGGGAGGAAATTTTTAAACCCGAACTGGTCATTAGGGCATCTTCCAGGGAATACCCATCTAAAGCATGGGATTTGGCCTCGATCGGAAAATGAAAAGGTTCGTACTTCTTGGGTTGCGGTGTTTGGGCAAGGCCTGTCTTTTGAGAAGGCCTGCCCATTGGTTGCCCACCCGAAAGCGCTAGGTCAGGGGCAGAAAAAAAAGAACAACGATGGACGGGAAAGGACAATTCTTCGGCGAATGGAAAAAGTCCAAACCATTTCAATATGAAAGCACTTCCAAACAATCCTCAGATTGTGCAAACCTTTGCACTGCCTTTTGACGGACATAGCTTTTTAGGCTCGGTTTTTTGTTGTTTTTTTATAATATACTCCCTTATTTTCAGGAGAATAAGTGTCCTTATAAAGATTCCCGATGGTGGTTTTGCCAAAAATGCTTTTTAACCATTGCTATGGTAGGTATGCCATTGCGGCGGTCAACGTATTTACCATGGAGCAGGTACATGGCCTCTTTAGGGCCGCGCAAAGGGCCAATGCCCCGTTTCTGGTACAGATTACGCCGGTAGCTAGGGATTATGCGCATACCTTTATGTTGTCCGCGATATTGCGGGCGGCCGCTAAGATATACCCCAAGGCCGTGTTTGCGGTACATTTGGATCATGGGAACGAGGCCCATGCGTTGGATGCAATAGCCTCCGGGAAGTACCAGTCCGTGATGATAGATGCCTCGCATGACGATTTTGATCGCAATGTGAAACGGACCAGTGCCATTGTGGAAAAGGCCCATGAAAAAAATGTTTTTGTAGAGGCCGAGCTAGGGGTACTCAGTGGCATTGAGGATAACATTTCCGTTGACGAAAAGCATGCCAGATATACGAGACCCGGTGAAGTGGAGCGGTTTGTAGCGTTGACCAAATGCGATAGTTTGGCCGTTGCGGTCGGAACCAGTCATGGGGCGTATAAGTTTTCCGGGGGAGAGGGCATTCAGTTCGACATTTTAAGGGATATCCAACATAGGCTTCCGCGTTTTCCTATTGTGCTACATGGCGGATCCTCGGTGAATACGGAGGAAATACAACGGATCAACCTTGCCGGGGGCCGTCTTGTGGAAGGTGCCGCGGGAGTGGCCTCCGAAGAAATTGTAAAGGCCATAGCCTATGGCGTCTGCAAAATAAACGTCGCCACGGATACAAGACTGCTTTGGGCCAGGGTGCACAGGGAATTTTTTAGGGACAGCCCGGATCGTTTTGATCCCATTGTTCCGGGGAAAAGATATATGGATGCCTACGAGGAATTTATGTTAAACAAGTTTGATCTTTTTGGAGCTACCGGAATGGCGGCCCAATATATTTAGACAAATTACATCATGGGAAATCGATCTCCATTATTGGTAAAACCACTATCGAAATCTGGAAAATACCAAAGTATTTCTCCAAAATCGGCTAATTGGAACTATCTTTCGTTTGAAGCGCGGACTATGGAAAATGGGGAGGTATGGGAACATCGTACCGGGGAGAATGAAATGGTCATCGTTTTATTGAGTGGAAATTTTAAGGTAGAAAGTGATAAGGGCAGTTGGGAAACCCTAAATGGCCGTACCGATGTTTTTAAAGGGGTAGCACATACCCTTTACCTTCCTAGGCAAACGAGTTTCAAGCTAATTTCGCAATCGGCCGGTTTGGATATCGCCTATGGCTGGTGCAGGGCAGATCAGGATTTCCATGCAAAATTTGTGACCCCTAAGGATACCCCAGTGGTCATTTTCGGCGGTGACAACGCCACGCGGCAGTTCAATGACCTGGTGCCTCCGGGCTTTGGTTGTAACAGCATTGTGGTAAGGGAAGTTTATACGCCCGCAGGGAATTGGAGTTCCTTTCCCGCACATAAGCACGATGAACGTATCTTGGCGGAGGACGGCACCGTATTGGAGCCCATACAGGAGGAGACCTATTTCTATAAATTTCAAAAACCGGAAGCCTATGCCATTCAGCAGGTGTACACCAAGGATCGATCTTTGGATGAAATTGTAAGGCCCCGCCATAACGACGTGGTTCTGATCCCCAAAGGCTTTCATCCCGTAGTGGCAGAGCATGGTTACCATTGCTATTACCTTAACTTTTTGGCGGGTACCGATCAGTGTTTGGCCAATACCACGGATCCCGATCATGAGTGGATCTATGGATCGTGGAGCTCCAAGGATACGAGGCTTCCCTTGGTAACGGCGGAAATGAACCAATAAGTAAAATTATGCTTAAAAAGTATGATGTGATCACCTTTGGAAGATCCTCCATAGACCTCTACTCCCAAGATATAGGGGCAACCTTTACGGACATTACCGGTTTTGACGCCTTTGTGGGGGGGTCTCCCTTAAATATTGCTGTAGGATGTGCCCGTTTGGGGATTAATGCCAGTCTGTTGACCGCCGTGGGCAGGGATAAGGTAGGAGAGTTTATCCTGAACTTTCTGAACAAGGAAGGTGTAAACACCCAATATATCCCCGTGAAGAAGGGGGCAAGAAGCAGTGCCGTGGTATTGGGTATAGAGCCTCCAGATAGGTTTCCGCTGGTTTTTTACAGAGACAATGCGGCGGACAGTCAGGTAAATATAGATGATGTACAGCGGGCCAACATTCCCGAGCATAGGATGTTGTTGATCAATGGTACCGCCATGAATGGGGAACCTTCCAGGAGTGCCACCTTTTATGCCGCTGAAATTGCCAATAGGAACAATGTGGATGTAGTGCTGGATCTGGATTTTAGAGCGGATCAATGGCATGACTATAGGGCTTATGGCATTACCATGCGTGCTGTGCTGCCCAAAGTAAGGATTGCCATTGGGACCGAAGAGGAAATATTGGCCGCTACCATGGAAAACACGGCACAGGTGACCATAAAGGACCAACAAATATCCGCTCCGGAGATCAAGGGAAATGTTGAGGAATCCATAGCCCGCTTATTGACCACGGGGGTGGAAACCCTGATCGTAAAACGCGGTAAGGATGGGGCTAGCATCTGTTCCAAGGATGGTACCATGAGGAACGTCCCCGGTTTTCCGGTGGATGTCCTTAATGTTTTGGGAGCGGGGGATGCCTTTGCCAGTGGATTTTTATACGGTGTGCTCCAAGGTTGGGACCTCTACAAGGCATGCCGTATGGGCAATGCCAGTGGAGCGCATGTGGTAACCCAAAAAGGCTGCGCCAATTTTATGCCCACCTTAAAGGAGTCCCTGGCCTTTATTAAAAAAAATGGGGGATTTTAATCGAATCGATATGCAAACAAAAAAACTCACCGTGGCGCAGGCCACCATTGCCTACCTAAAAAACCAGTATGTAGAGCGGGATGGTATCCAGAACAAATTCTTTGCAGGCTGTTTTGGGATCTTGGGCCACGGCAATGTGGCCGGCATAGGGCAGGCCCTCCATCAAAACCCGGACTTTCCTTTTTATGTGGCAAGGAACGAGCAGGCCATGGTCCATACGGCGGCGGCATATGCCAAGGTGAAAAACCGTTTACAGACCTTTGTTTGTACCTCGTCCATTGGCCCCGGGGCTACCAATATGGTTACGGGAGCAGCCGCGGCCACCATCAATCGCATTCCGGTACTATTGATTCCCGGGGATATTTTTGCTACCCGGCACGTGGCACCGGTCCTGCAACAATTGGAATCCGGCAGTACCCAGGACATCTCGGTCAACGATTGCTTTAAACCTATCTCTAAATATTGGGACCGCATCAATAGGCCCGAACAATTGATTACGGCATTGCCCGAGGTTATGCGTGTTTTAACTTCCCAGGGGGAAACGGGCGCGGTGACTTTGAGTATTCCCCAGGATGTACAGGCAGAGGCCTTTGACTTTCCTGCACAAATGTTTCAAAAACGGGTTTGGCATATAGGGAGGCCCATGCCGGACCAAGTTTTGCTGGAAAAGGCCATACAACTGATCAAAAATAGCAAAGCCCCCTTAATTGTTTCCGGGGGAGGTACCCTCTATAGCGGGGCTACGGAAATCCTTAAAAAAATGGTGGAGCGTACGGGAATCCCTGTTGCCGAGACCTTTGCTGGAAAGGGATCCCTGGACTATGATAATCCTTCTAGCCTTGGTGCTGCAGGGGTTACGGGCACTCCGGGTGCCATCGAAATAGCTGCGGAGGCCGATGTGGTCATTGGACTGGGTACGCGATATAGCGATTTTACCACCATTTCAAAATCGGCCTTTCAAAACCCCAAGGTTCAATTTATCAACATCAACATTACGGAGTTCGATTCCTTTAAGCATGGGGCGATTCCGTTAGTGGGCGATGCCAAGGCCATTTTGGAAGAAATGGAAATACGGTTATCCCATTTTGCCGTGAACGATGTATACCGGAAAAGAATACACGATTTTAATACGGGCTGGGACGCCTTTGTTTCCGAGATATACACCGAAAAAAACGAAAGTCCCGCCTTTCAGGGCGAGGTAATCGGGGCGGTAAATTCCTTTTCCGAGCCGAACGATATCATGATCTGCGCGGCCGGAAGCTTGCCCGGGGATCTTCATAAATTGTGGCGTACCCAAAACCCAAAGGGTTTCCATCTGGAATATGGATATTCCTGCATGGGTTATGAGATCGCGGGGGGTCTGGGTGCCAAAATGGCCCGCCCGGAAAGTGAGATTTACGTATTGGTCGGGGATGGTAGTTATTTGATGATGTCCCAGGAAATCATAACCTCAATCCAAGAACGGCAGAAGCTTACCATTGTATTGCTCAACAATGATGGCTATTCCAGCATTGGAGGCTTGTCCGCCTCCTTGGGAAGTGAGGGCTTTGGCACCTACTACCGCTATCGCAATGAGGCCACGGATCAGTTGGACGGGGGACTTTTGCCCATAGATTATGCCGCTAATGCCGCTAGTATGGGGGCTCATGTAATCAAGGCAGCCAATGTAGAGGAATTGAAATCGGCCCTTATGACGGCAAAGACCATAGATCATACCACCTTGATATATATAGAGGTGGATCGCAAAAAAGGCATTCCCGGATTTGCCTGGTGGGACGTTGCCGTGGCGCAGGTCTCGGAAAAGGAGGCGGTAAGGGAATCCTATAAGACCTATCAAAAAAATAGGGCTACCCAAAAATACTATCTCTGATCACCTATTTAAAATAACCCCTAAAAACGAATCGATAGACCAGACCCCCCTCTTATGGATAGCAACCTAATGATTACCTTGGCCTCTTTTATCCTTTTTACCGGAGGAGTTGCCCTATTTACCTGGTACAGCTTAAGACAGACAAATTTGGGGTCTTCGGACGGTTACTTTTTGGGGGGAAGGAGCCTAACGGGAACGGTAATAGCGGGATCTATGTTGTTGACCAATATTTCCTCGGAACATTTGATCGGCATGAACGGCAATTCCTATGTCAACGGTTTTATCGTCATCGCTTGGGAGGTTACCTCCTCCATTGCGTTGGTCATAGCGGCGATTTTCTTCGTGCCCAAGTATCTTAAAATGGGGCTTACCACCATTCCACAATTTTTGGAAAACCGTTTTGATGAAGGTATGAGGACCATGGTCGCTGCCATCCTGATTTTCTCCTTTGTGGTTACCCTTTTGCCCATAGTGTTGTATTCCGGGGCCATTGGGATCGAAAGCTTGTTCGGGATATCGGAAATTTTAAAGGTGGAACAGACCCAGGGACTTTGGATAACCGTGGTACTCATTGGGGCCATAGGATCTATTTATGCCATTTTTGGGGGTCTTAAAGCCGTAGCCCTATCCGATACCATCAACGGGTTCGGCCTCTTATTGGGCGGTCTGTTGATTCCCATTCTGGCCCTTATGGCCATTGGGGATAACAATCTCTGGAACGGTCTTGTAAAAGTATATGAATTTGCCCCTGAAAAGTTTAATGTTATCGGCACCTCCGATTCTGTATTGCCCTTTGAAGTATTGTTTACCGGTCTTATTATCAATCAGTTGTATTTTTGGGGCATGAACCAGACGATTATCCAAAGGGCCTTGGGTGCCAAAAATCTAAAAGAGGCCCAAAAGGGGCTGTTGCTTACCGGGCTTTTTAAGATTTTGATTCCCTTGGTGATCATTCTGCCCGGTGTTATCTGTTACTTCTATTTTCAGGAGGCCTACTTTGGTCAACAGGATCTGGTATATCCCCAATTGGTAAAAAAAGTGTTGCCGGTATGGCTTATAGGTTTTTTTGCAGCCGTGATCATGGGGGCGGTACTGAGCACCTTCAATTCCGTATTGAATTCGGTCGCTACCTTGTTCAGTGTGGACATCTACAAAAAGCATATCGCCAAGAACGTGGGTGAACGGGACTTGGTGAAAATAGGAAAGGCTACCTCGGCCATTTTGGCGGTGGTGGCTATTTTGGCGGCCCCGTTGGTTGCCAATGCCCCGGACGGGCTATATCAATTGTTGCAGGAGTTGAACGGTATTTTCTTTATCCCCATCGCTTCTATACTTTTGGCCGGGTTTTTTATGAAGGGAGTTTCGGCGGTGGGGGCCAAGACGGCCCTGATCTTTGGTCTGGGCTTCTACGTTATTATGAGCTGGGGATACACAGGTCATGGCATTCATTTTGTGCATTTGTGGGGTATAGAGTTTGTACTCAACGTGCTGATCATGTATGCGGTTTCCTATTTCTATCCCAGAAAAAACAGGTATGAGCTTACTGATGTAGGTGCGGTGAATTTAACGTCTTGGAAATATACAAGGCCCATGTCCATTGCGCTTTGTACGATTACCATTTTAATATATGTGCTATTGGGCAACACCGGATAAACGATTAGGTTCTAATCAGAGGCTGTTCAAAAACGGTCTTTAAACAGAACTCGTCTTGAGTTGTTTTGTTTAAGCGAAACATTGAGGTTCCCGCCCGTTCCGGTCGGACGGGTTGTGTCCAAATGTCCCGAGTACTCGGGATTGAGCTGCATCCGCCTAAGGCGGACGGAGCGAGAAAAAAACAGGGCCGAACATTTGGCAAAAGCCCAACGAGCTTTTGTCAGTGAGGAGCCAGTTGGAGCGATGGCGGCGGAAAAGATAATTTTACAGCAAACAATAACAACTCAAGACGAGTTCATACTAACGTATTTGATATATGGAGATTTTAAAGAATTATATAAATGGCGAATGGACCGTTAGCACCTCAAAGGATACGATTGATGTGGTGAACCCGGCCAATCAACAGGTTTTGGCCCAGGTGCCCTACGGCCCGGAAACGGCATCGGATGTTTCAAAAGCGGTCACAGCTGCGGAAAGTGCATTTCAGGAATGGAGCAAAGTACCCGTAATGAAAAGGGTGCAGGTGTTATATCATCTGAAATCGCTCTTTGAGGCAAACTCGGAAGTCTTGGCCAAGATCATTACGGACGAATCCGGAAAGACCAAAGCGGAATCCTTTGGGGAAATACAAAGGGCCATAGAGAATATTGAGGTGGCCTGTGGCACGCCCATGCTAATGGCAGGGGATGTCATCGAGGATATTGCAACGGGAATAGATGAAATGATGATCCGGCAACCCTTGGGTGTAACGGCCTGTATTACCCCGTTCAATTTTCCCGGTATGATCGTATTTTGGTTCTTGCCCTATGCCATTGCAACGGGTAATGCTTTTATAGTAAAACCCTCCGAAAAAGTGCCGCTTACGATGATGAAGATTTTTGAGCTCCTTGATCAGTTGGACATTCCCAAGGGATTGGTGGGTTTGGTACATGGGGGCAAAGAAACCGTGGATGCCATTTTGGAACATCCTAAGATAAAGGCGATAAGCTTTGTAGGCAGTACTCCGGTGGCACGGTATATTTATGCAAGGGGCACGGCCCATGGAAAAAGGGTCCAGGCCCAGGGCGGGGCCAAGAATCCCATAGTGATTTTGCCCGATTCCGATATTGAAATGTCTACCAAGATTATAGCGGATTCGGTCTACGGTTGCGCGGGCCAACGTTGTCTGGCCGCCTCTACTATAATTACCGTGGAAGATGACAAACGGGAAGTAAAGGATGCCCTGTACGAAACCGTGAAATCGCGTACTACCGGATACGGATGGGACGATGGGGTAAGCATGGGTCCGGTAATAACGCCCGAGAGCAAAAAAAGGATAACGGGCCTGATCCAAACGGGGATAGATGAAGGGGCACAAGTGCTCCTGGACGGGAGGGACGCCGTTATTTCCGGCTATGCCAAAGGGAACTTTATTGCCCCTACTATATTGGAGAACGTGGCCTTGGACAAGGAATTGATAACAACGGAGATTTTTGGCCCGGTAATGAGCTTGATTTCCATGGCGACCTTGGACAAGGCCCTTAGCTTTGTAAACAATGGCAGTTATGGCAATATGGCCTGTTTGTTTACGGGCAGCGGGGCAAGCGCCCGGAGATTTAGGAGCGAGGCCGATGCCGGGAACATCGGGATAAATATTGGCGTGGCCGCGCCAATGGCGCAATTTCCGTTCAGTGGATGGAAGGATAGTTTTTTTGGGGATTTACATGGTCAGGGCAAACATGCCATTGAATTCTTTACACAGACCAAGGTAATTATAGAGCGATGGCCCAACATTTGGTCCCGTAAATTTTAAGATGTCCGGATGATTAAAATTGCAAATGCGCCCTGCTCGTGGGGTGCGCTGGAGTTCGACTTGGAGGCGAAATCGGAGGAAATCGGTTTTGAACAGGTGCTCGACGAAATCAGGGATACCGGATACCTGGGAACGGAGCTGGGAGATTGGGGTTTTATGCCCACCGATCCTTCCCTTTTGAGAAAGGAGATCGAACAAAGGGAACTGGAGTTATTGGGTGCCTTTGTTCCAGTGGCCTTGGCCCGCGGCGAAGCTCATAAGGAAGGGATAAGGAGGGCTTTACGGGTGGCCGGGCTCATGTATGGTGCAGGGTATAAGGGTGCCTGTATTGTTTTGGCCGATGATAACGGCTCCGTCCCGGAACGGACCCTAAATGCCGGGCGCATCACCTCTAATATAGGGCTTTCCGAAAACCAATGGGAAGTATACGCCTCGGGAGCGGAAAAAGTGGCCAGGGCCGTTAAGGAGGCCTACGGGCTCAAGACCGTTTTTCACCATCATTGCGGAGGTTATGTGGAAACCCCGGAAGAAGTGGCAACACTGATGCGATTAACGGATGCCAAGGTTTTGGGCCTTTGTTTGGATACCGGCCATTATACCTTTGCAGGTGGGAAGCCTCTGGAAGCATTAAAGCAATATGCGAATAGGATATGGCATGTGCATTTTAAGGATTTTGACCCTGAGGTGGCCCAACGCTCCCGAAAAGCGAACGGGGATTATTTTGATGCTATTAAAAAGGGGGTCTTCTGTGAACTTGGAAAAGGCGTCGTGGATTTTCAGGGTATTGTGGATGTTTTACATGAAAATACCTACGAGGGGTGGATCGTTGTAGAACAGGATATTCTACCAGGGATGGGCGAACCTAAAAAATGTGCAAGGGCCAATCGGAATTTTATAAAAACACTGGGGTTATAATTCTTTCAATACTATGACAGAACTTAAAATTGCAATTGCCGGATTGGGAAGGATAGGGAAAATCCATCTGGACAATCTACTCTTTTTGTCGAATGTGGATGTAATTGCCGCTACAGATCCGGATACGGACTCCCTGCAGTATGCAGTGGACAGGGAAATACCTTATACTACGACCTCTTTTGAGGAAATGTTGGCAAGTACAAAGATCGATGCCGTTCTCATATGTTCCCCCACCGATACCCATGCCGATTATGTGGAAAAGGCCGCCAGGGCGGGAATACATGTCTTCTGTGAAAAACCACTGGACCTGTCCCTTGATCGAGTATTACAGGTGTTGGAAGAGGTCCGGGAAAGTGGGATTAAGCTTATGATAGGGTTTAACCGAAGGTTTGATAAGGAGTTCCGGAAAATTCGGGAATTGGTAGGAACCAAAGCTGTGGGCACCCCTCATTTGGTTAAAATTACCAGTAGGGATCCTGGTGCTCCGCCGATAAGCTACATCGAAAAGTCCGGCGGACTTTTTCTGGATATGACCATACACGATTTTGATATGGCCCGTTTTGTGGTGGATAAAGAAGTGGCCGAGGTATATGCCAAGGGTGCCGTTCTCGTAGATCCCGCCATTGGCAAGGCCGGAGATGTTGACACCGCGGTGGTAACCCTTACGTATACCGATGGAACCTTGGCTATCATAGACAATAGTAGGGAGGCTTCCTACGGTTATGATCAGCGCTTGGAGGTATTTGGTTCAAAAGGGATGGTACAATCCAATAACACCTTTCGTGATTCACATAAGCTATATAACGCAAAGGGCATACATGCCTCACTGCCTTTGCATTTTTTCCTGGAACGCTATGCAGAGGCCTATAAGCTAGAGATACGTGATTTTATTAAGGGTCTCCAAAACGGGACAATGATGTCGGTAAATGGCGATGATGGCCTACAATCCTTAAAAATTGGTCTGGCGGCCCTAAAGTCCCTTCACGAACACAGGCCCGTAAAGATTTCTGAAATTGGATAAAAAGTTTAAATCACTGCTAAGGGAAGTTTTAGGACCTCCCCTTATGGCAACAGATAAAGATGATACCATGAAAAAAAGATACACCAAAGCCTTACTTCCCATACTGCTGTTTTCTTTCTTATCCTATGGACAGAATGGAAAAACGTTAAATGCGATGTCGTTCAACATCCGATACGATAATCCAGACGATGGCAAACAAAATTGGCATGAGAGAAAGGCCAATGTGGTACGGATGATTAATTTCCATGATTTGGATATCATAGGCATGCAGGAGGTTTTGGTGAATCAGTTGGATTATCTCAAGGAAGAACTACCGCAATATGGTACCGTTGGAGTAGGCCGGGAGGATGGCAAGGAAAAAGGGGAGTTTGCCCCTATTTTTTATAGAAAGGAAAGATTTGAAGTACATAAAAAAGGAACCTTCTGGCTCAGTGAAACTCCGGAAACGGTAAGTAAGGGGTGGGATGCCGCCCTGGAGCGCATCGCCACCTGGGCGGTACTAAAGGATAAGGTCACGGGTAAGGAATTTGTTATTATGAACACCCATTTTGACCATAGGGGCAAACAGGCCCGTTTAGAGAGTTCCAAATTGATCAAGCAGAAGGCCGTGGAACTTTCTAAAGACCTTCCTCTGATTGTAACGGGCGACTTCAACCTTGTTCCCGAGTCCCAGGCCATCCAACTTCTCCTACGGCCCGATGCAGGGTTTGCTTTGGTGAATACCAGTGAGGTGGCCAAGCACACCTATGGGCCGGATTGGACTATCTGTGGCTTTGATAATAGACCCTTTGAAGATCGCAACATTATTGATTACGTATTCGTAAAAGGAGTAAAAAAAGTAAACAAATATGCTGTTTTTGCCGAGCAGTTGAACGAGCTGTTTTTATCCGATCATTGTCCGGTTTTTGCCCAAGTAGAACTATGATGAAATTGGACAATTATTAATGGGTTTCAACACTCTTGATATCACGTATATCCCCGGTTTTTAGGTCGATTAGAAAATGATCGGAAGGCACGCCGTTCATAAATTTTTGGAAAATGGTCATCAGTTGGAGCATACTTTTCCGATAGGTGTTTTCCTTGGAGGCCCTATCCGTATGTTCCAGGAAGGATTTGGCGAGAAGCCGGTAATGCTCCCATCGCTTTGGATCAATATCCCTATATGCCAATTGATCCGCACTTCTAAGCCTATAAAGATCAAAGATAAGGTCTTCTCCGACCCAGTCGTCAAAGTCGTCAAGACTTAAATCGGACGTTTGCAAATAGGTATTGGCCCCATCCAAAGCTTTTTCTATGGAATTGTTTTCCCTTACTTTTTCTAAGGCTTCCCCAAAGGAATCGGTTCCCTTGTAATGAGACAACAAAAGGAGCTCCTTTCCTGAAGTTTGCAGCAAGAACTTGGCAAAACCCGGAGGCCATTCCCGATTCAGAAACCGTAGACGCACCAGTTCGCGCAGATGCCAAGTGGTAAATTCATGATAACTTTTTGAAGATAGGATGCTTTTGTTCCACACATTTTCGTCCGCTACTTCTTGCAAATAGGCATGCTCCCGCTCATATAGCTTAAAAAACTCATCAAATCCGGGTACGGAATCCATGCGGATGGTCTGCACTTCAATGGTTCTCTTTTGATTAAAGGTGAGCAATTTGTAGGCTGGGGGGTACGCAGCTAGGGAAGGCACCTGTACATTAATCAAGGTGTTTCCGTTCTCCGTGGTTTCCAATCCAGTGTCGTTTATATGAATATGACCCCCAATATGAAGTCGAAGTCCGGCATCGGCAAAAATTCGGGCCACTTTCTTGTCGGGTACCCGCTTTAACTGCATTTTGCCCCCGATCAGTAGGGCATCGATCTCCGACGATGCTCCATTGGTAAAGTCTATCATAGGATAATGACTAAAGGCCAAGAGTGTTTTTCCATTTTTTTTAGCTTCTTGTACTACCCTGCGAACCCAATCCACAAGGTGCGTTTTCCCGCTAAGGAGATTGTCATGACCAAGACCCGTGTTGCGATAACCAAGGGAATTGGGAGTCTTGTTACCTCCATCTTCCAGGAGGTACATATTGGCATCAAGAGCCAGCAGCCAAAGACCATCTATGGGTTCCACTACATAACTTAGATCGGGAAGGGGAACGGTATTTGGCGGTGTCAAAAATTTTCTGTCCTTAAGGGAAGCCTGTCTTTTTGCTTTTGCCAAGGTGTAGTTTTCATAAGTGTAGTCCGAAAAGGGAGATGCCCAGTAGCGATGATGCTTTTGAGGGAAAAAACCATAATCGCCAAGCATGTCCGCAATTTCTGCGTACCCCAAGTTTTTAATATCCGCTGTGATTACGGAAGGATGGAACTTTGATGATTCGGGTTGGGCCAAATGGGGATGGGAGATAATGGGTTGGGATTTGCCGCCCTGTCCCAAAAAGTCCGACTTCCCATCGGCGCGGGCAAATGGATGTACTACATCATGATTTCCGGTGATAAGAAAAAAGGAAATATCGTGCAATCGGGCATACTCGTTTAATATGCGCCGTAAACCTCTTATATGAACAGGCTGCCCATCATCCGAAAAATCCCCCGGGAGTAGTACAATCTTAATGTTGCGTTCTACTATGTTGTCCAAGGTGGCCAAAAAAGCGAAGTAATTCTCATTAAAGATCCGGGTAGACCGCAATTGACTGCCCATAGTCCTGATTAGGATATAGTCCCCATTTATTGGATTTTTTATCCCCGGATAATCCGTATCTCGGAGTTTTCCATAAACATCCTGCAGGTGTACATCCGCAATGACCGCTATCTGTAACCCTTCCGGGGCAATGTCTTTTGTGGGAGCGCAGGAAAACCCTAAGGGCACTGTGGCCAGGACGAGCAGGAATCTTGTTTTAAAAAGGAAATTGGGATTCAGAAAAGGTTTCATGTCTAAAAGTACAGCTTTTGCCAAGCATGGCATAGCGGTTCTATGCAAACGTTTTCATTCCTTCACGGTTTGTTTACGGTTATTTAAACTAGGTACTATTTCCTTTCCGAAAGGATCATAAAAGGTAACCTTCTCTTCGGTTCGGGATAAAGGGAGGGCCCTTTTGGACTGGGTAAGATAAGGACTGCTAAAATAAAACTCTTGAATGTATTTTGTCGCATTCCTATGCTCCACCACCGCTTTAAGCACATCCGGCGGCACGGTAAGGAATCATGTCCTTTTGTTCCGCTTTTGGTGTGCTGCGAGTACACGTGGCGAATCGTTGTTGTTTCCAAAGAGATAGGCTGTTTCCCCATGGGAATTCCCATTTATGAACAAATTGTTTTTTATGGGGCCAGGGCCCTAATTCCCTTTTGTCAAAAGAGCACAAATTATGCCTAGGTCGGGAATCTTGCGGCGCGGAAATCTTGTATCTAAACCAATACAAAAAGGAATGGCAGTGGTTTTTCTTTAGCTATCCGTGTTGCCCATTTTTATAGGCCCTTGGGGATAGGCCCATATGTTTTTTAAAAAGGCGGGAAAAGTAGAGTGCATCCTGGTAGCCGAGCCGAAAACCGATTTCCTTGACACTAAGATCCGTATACTTGAGATATTCACAGGCCTTTTGTATCTTTTTGAGATTGAAGAAATGAATCAGGGAATAACCCGTTCTTTTTTTAAAGATATGAAAGAGGTAGGACGGGGAGTAATTGAATTTCTGGGATATGTCCTCGGCCTTTAGCGATTTATGGAGATTTTGTTGCAGGTATTCCACGATCTCGTCCACAAGATGGCGGGTGGCGGGGACATCAATGGTATTTTCCACTTGGGAATAAATAAACGAACCGATAAAATTTAGGCCCAGAATATTGGCATATTCCAAAGTGGGGGCCACGTAGTCGCTGGTAAGGATCTTATAGATACGGTCGAACAATGCAATACGATGGCCCGCAAAGGGAATGGTGCCCAAAGTAGGGGCAAGGGAATGGTATCTCTCCAAAAGATGTTGTGCCATACCCCCTTCAAAGTGCATCCAATAAATGCTCCACGGATTATCCGGTGTAGCCCAATATTCATGGGCGGTGTACTTGGGGATAAGAAAAAAATGATTGGGGTGGACCTCAATCCGGGTTCCCTTTATTTTTAGCACCCCGGAACCTTCCACGCAATAAATAAAAATGTATTCCGGAGCGCCCTGTTTACGAATTCTATGATGATTGGAGGCGTTTGGATAATACCCAATATCCGTGATACAAAAAGAACGGGTTACGGGATTGGCCCGTAAGCTTTGCTTAATGGTGTCCGGCAAAACGATCATCTTTTGCCCCAAAAAACCTTCTTTTAACAAAACGTCTCTCATTGTGTTCCCTTTTTTTGCGCTGCCTATCATTAACGTGAATAATATATAACCGGGATAATCGAATCTTTCTGTTCCCCGACCCTAAATGGGTGGAAAAATTCTTCAAATCTTCGAGATTAGGAGAAAATCTTTTCCCTTCAGGGTTAGGGAAAGAAGATTTTCGACCTTTAAATGCTTATCCATTATTCACGTTATTATTAGCTACTGTTGTCCGGTAAAAATTACACCCATAAGTCGCAACCCTTATCCATTAGGGGGTTACAGAAATCATTCAAGATATGGGCTTGCTTGTACTAAATATCACCGATTAAATTGGCTATAAATCACATAAGCAACCGTATTTCAATATATTGATTTTTAGTCTTGGTTCTTGCCTCTAGAAGCGGAGCGGTCTTATATCTTTTTTTACCGGGCAATACTGATTACTAGCAATGCCTTCATTTCCTATGCCTTCCTTTGCGAAATTTTCCCGATTGGGTTTCTTTCCGACGATACGATAAAGGCCTACGGTCCCAAAGAATCAACAGGGATATCCGGAACCCTACCGAGCCGTAGATCGCAAGAACCATGTTCGGCATGGCGATAAGAGCAACGGGAGTCCCCAAGGCTATCTTTTTATCGCTCTTCTTATAGAACAAACCACCAATGAATTTTAAGAATTCGCCTTCCGTTGTTCAAGAATACTCAAATATAGTAATATTATCTATGTATTGAACTGTTTTGTCTATATCTTGGTAACGATAAATCATATAATATTTAAAAATAATTCAGTTTTTTTATTGATATCGCAAAA